>JBASAH010000565.1:0-1958 GCA_049650505.1 Xanthobacteraceae bacterium | reverse complement strand
GGGATGGTTCGATCCCCAAAATCGCCGCATCGCAGACGCCAGCCTTGAGACTTGCCATGGCGTCAGGCGGGGTCGGATGTTCGACCGGAACGCCTTCCACGCCGAGACGCGCTCCAAGCGCTGAAACAAGATCGATCGTCCAGCCGCCTAGCTCGCCGGTGATAGGGTCCTTTGTATATTGCGGGACATACAACGCGACCCGAACTCTGCCGGCTTGCGCAAGGTCGGCGACCCGCGGGTCAGTGGCTGGCTGCGCGTCGTTCATGTCGCCAAGCTACAACGGTCGCTCATGCGCGCGGAAGGGAGCACAATTTCCCGTAGTTTAGCACCTTGCCGACGTTCCACCACCGTGGCCAGAGTCTGCTGTTGGCGGTAAACGGGAAATGCAGTTGCGGCGCTGCGACTTCCGAGTCTGACCCACAGCGGACATGCGTGGTGGCTCACTTGGGTATAACGAACGGCACAATTCTCGATCCAAGAATGTGATATTCTTCGCATACCCGGTGTAATCCTCGGTCTGGTTGTCAATTTGCGCTGCACAAACGGTTGGATGTTTACTCGATTACCTCGTCGGCGATGGACAACACCGCTTGTGGCACCTCGATGCCTAGCGCTCGCGCTGTTTGCAGGTTGATGGCGAACTCGAACTTGATCGATTGCACCACCGGCAGGTCCCGGTATAGACGCCGACTTGACGAAACGAGCTCGTAAAGTCGGTTGAGTAGCTCATCAGCCCACGGGCAAGGGCTTGCGCTTTCTGGAACAGCGCCTGTCCTCGCGAGATGTCGTATCTGCGGCTCTCATTTGGGAAGCTTGTCAGCAAGAATTCCGAGCTTGTGAATCTCCGGCGCCTTGGCAAACAGATCGCCGGCATTGGCCTTTTCCATCAAAGCCGCCGCCACTTTGCCGTTGAGATGCGCGTCCCGGCCGGCCTCGTCGTCAAAGGTATCGAAGATGGCGAAGGAGGAGGGTCCCTCTTGAATGGCAAACCACGAGATCGTGCCTGGCTCGGCGTTCACCAAGGGTACGGCGGAACGTAGAAAATCCGCGACTTCCTTCTCCTTACCTGGCTTGGCCTGCAATGGAACGTAGAGGGCAAATTTTGTCATCATCTTCTCCTGCTTTGAACAAGGGCCATGAATTTACTTCAAAGCCGTGTCGTTAGATCTGTCACCCGCTGCGGCGAAGCATTAGCGAGCACGGTCTCCAAAGTCCTATCGAACGTATTTGCTGGCGCACACGCCTCTTATGTGAAGTCGGCCAGGCAGTTTAGTTATGAGGGACGGCACTCACCCTTCGCGCGCTTTGCACCTACGCACTGCCACGATCTCCGCGAGGATCGAGATCGCGATTTCATCGGGCGTGATGGCGCCGAGATCGAGGCCGGCCGGCGCCTTGAGTTGCGAAAGCCGCTCGCCGGAGATGCCACGTTGCGCCAGCGCGGCTTTCAGCGCGTCGGCTTTCTTTCGGCTGCCGACCAAGGCGACGTAGTCAGAATCGACGGCGAGCGCCGCCGCCAAGGCTGCCTCGTCGCCGCGGCCTTGGGTCGAGACGACGACATAGCGGGTGGCGGATTCGTCGACTGGCAGCGCAAAACCTTCGATGCGGCGATCGGCATCGGCGAAGGCTAACTGTTCGGAAGTAGGTGCGCAGACAGTGACGGCAAAACCCGAACGCTTGGCGAGATCGGCGATGGCGACGGCGACGGGGCTCGACCCGCAAATCACGACCTGGGGCCGCGGCAGCACCGGCTCGACGAAAATGTCCATAGTCCCCTCGCTCGGACACATATTCTTGGCGAAGCGCACGCCGCCTTGTTCCTCGCCAGCGTTGAGTCCCTGGCCGTCAAGCGCATCGGGCGGCTGCACCGAGACGAGCCGCGATTTGCCGTCGGCGAGCGCATCGCGCGCCGCTTTCAATACCGCGGCCCGGGCGCAACCGCCGCCGATCCAGCCTTC
>JBASAH010000564.1:0-2790 GCA_049650505.1 Xanthobacteraceae bacterium | reverse complement strand
GCGCAATGAAATCGGCGAGCGCGACATTGGCGCGGCCCTCGCGGCGCGCGAGCTGCTGGCGCAGCGTGTGCAGTGTCGCTATCGGCGTCCTTCGGGTTTCGTCGGCAAAGATAAGAATGTCGTCGCCGTCACTGTTGGCCGGCCACAGACCGATCACCGCACGCGCTGCGAACCAGCCTTCGCCAATCATCCGCGCCAGCATGGCTTGCGCATCGGCATAGAGACTGCGCGCCGCTTCGCCCAATTTTGGATCGTCGAGGATCGCCGGATATTTTCCGGTCAGTTCCCAGGTGGCGAAAAACGGCGACCAGTCGATGTAGTCGACCAGTTCGGCAAGGGCGATGTCGGCGATAACGCGCGTGCCGGTAAGCTGCGGCACCGGCGGCGTATAAGCGCCGGACCAGTCGAGCTTGAGCGCATTGGCGCGCGCCGCAACGAGCGGGAGCCGCTGCTTGTTTTCTTCGCTGCGAGCATGCGCGGCGGCAATCCGCGCATATTCGCTGCGGACATCGCCGGTGTAACGCGCCCGCGAGTCGCGCGCCATCAGCGCCGAGACGACGCCGACGGCGCGGCTCGCGTCATTGACATAGATCGCCTGGCCGCGCCGGTAATTCGGATGAATCTTCACCGCCGTGTGCACGCGGCTCGTGGTGGCGCCGCCGATCAAAAGGGGTACATCGAAACCTTGCCGCTCCATTTCTGCCGCGACATGGCACATTTCATCGAGCGAGGGGGTGATCAGCCCGGACAGGCCGACGATGTCGGCGCCTTCGGCGACCGCGGTCTGCAGGATTTTCTCCGCCGGCACCATGACGCCGAGATCGATGACCTCGTAATTGTTGCACTGAAGCACGACGCCGACAATATTCTTGCCGATGTCGTGGACGTCGCCTTTAACGGTGGCCATCACGATCTTGCCGTTGGTGGAGACATGCGCCCGGCCGTCCTTCTCCTGCTCCATATACGGCAGCAAATGAGCCACCGCTTGCTTCATGACGCGGGCCGATTTGACGACCTGCGGCAGGAACATCCGGCCGGAACCGAACAGGTCGCCGACGATATTCATGCCGTCCATCAGCGGGCCTTCGATGACGGCGAGCGGCCGCGGCAGCTTGCGGCGCGCGTCCTCGACATCGGCTTCGATGAAATCGGTAATGCCGTGAACCAGCGCGTGCGCCAGCCGCTTTTCCACCGGCCATTCGCGCCACGACAGGTCGGCTTCCTTTTTTTCCTTGCCTTGGCCGCGATGGCGCTCGGCGAGCGCTAACAGCCGCTCCGCCGCGTCGGGGCGGCGGTCGAGCACCACATCCTCGCACGCTTCGCGCAATTCGGAGTCGAGGTCGTCATAGACGGCAATCTGGCCGGCATTGACGATGCCCATGTCCATGCCGGCAGCGATAGCGTGGTAGAGAAACACCGAATGCATCGCTTCGCGCACCGCTTCATTGCCGCGGAACGAGAACGAAAGATTGGACACGCCGCCCGACACATGCGCCAGCGGCAGGTTCTGGCGAATCCAGCGCGCCGCTTCGATGAAAGCGAGCCCATAGCCGTTGTGCTCTTCCATCCCGGTGGCAACGGCGAAAATATTGGGATCGAAAATGATGTCCTGTGGCGGGAAACCGACGCGATTGACCAGAATGTCGTAGGCGCGCGCCGTAATCGCCTGTTTCTTCTCGAGCGTATCGGCTTGGCCGGTTTCGTCGAAGGCCATGACCACGACCGCGGCGCCGTGATGGCGCACCAGTTCGGCATGGCGGATGAACGCTTCTTCGCCCTCTTTCAGCGAAATCGAATTGACCACCGGCTTGCCCTGCACGCATTTCAGTCCGGCCTCGATCACCGAGAATTTCGAGGAATCGATCATCACCGGAACGCGGGCGATGTCGGGCTCGGCCGCGATCAGATTAAGGAACGTCGTCATCGCCTTTTCGGAATCGAGCAGGCCTTCGTCCATGTTGATGTCGATGATCTGCGCGCCGTTTTCGACCTGATCGCGCGCGACCGCGAGCGCCGCGGAATAGTCGCCGGCGGTGACGAGCTTGCGAAAGCGCGCCGAACCGGTGACGTTGGTTCGTTCGCCGACATTGACGAAGGGAATTTCCGGCGTCAGCGTAAACGCCTCGAGACCGGACAGCCGCAAGCGCGGCGTAATTTGCGGCAACGGACGCGGTGGTTTGCCCTCGACCGCGCGGGAAATCGCACGAATGTGCTCAGGCGTCGTGCCGCAGCAACCGCCGACGATGTTGACGAGGCCGGCCGCGGCGAATTCGCCCACGGACGCCGCCATCTCCTCCGGCCCCTCGTCATAGTGGCCGAATTCATTCGGCAGTCCGGCATTGGGATAGGCGCAAATCAGCGTGTCGGCGACACGGGCGAGTTCGGCAATGTGGGCGCGCATTTGCGTGGCGCCGAGCGCGCAATTGAGCCCGACCGATACCGGACGCGCATGCGCGATTGAATTCCAGAACGCCTCCGGCGTTTGGCCTGACAAAAAACGGCCGGAGCGGTCGGTAATGGTGCCGGAGATCATTACTGGCACGTTCGTTTGGCGTGCGGCGAGCTCCTCCGCGATGGCATAGATGGCGGCTTTGGCGTTAAGCGTGTCGAAAATGGTTTCGATCAAGAGCGCATCGACGCCGCCATCGAGCAGGCCGCGTATTTGTTCGCCATACGCGAGACGCAGCTGGTCGAAGCTGATGGCGCGAAAGCCGGGATTGGAGACGTCGGGCGAGATCGAGGCGGTGCGGTTGGTCGGCCCGATGGCGCCGGCGACGAAACGCTCACGGC
>JBASAH010000563.1:0-20376 GCA_049650505.1 Xanthobacteraceae bacterium | reverse complement strand
GACTTAGTCCGATCGGCCTCCCCCACAAGGGGGGAGGCAACAATTGTGGTCTCGCTCGGTCCGTCCGCCAGCTCCGCCACCGCCAATCCCTCGGCGAGCTTGAGCGCCTGTTCCAAGGAATCGGCGAGACGCGTCGCAATGTCCGGACGCACGACCAGACGATCGATGACCACATCGATGTCGTGCGTGAATTTCTTGTCTAGCGCGGGGGCGTCGGCGATCTCGTAAAATTTTCCGTCGATTTTGACGCGCTGATACCCCTTCTTCATGAACTCGGCGAGTTCTTTGCGGTACTCGCCTTTTCTTCCGCGCACCACCGGCGCCAACAGATAAAGCCGCGTGCCCTCCGCCAGCGCCATGATGCGATCGACCATCTGGGAAATGGTTTGGCTTTCGATCGGCAATCCAGTGGCCGGCGAATAGGGCACGCCGACGCGCGCCCACAAGAGCCGCATGTAATCGTAAATCTCGGTGACGGTGCCGACTGTCGAGCGCGGATTGCGCGAGGTTGTTTTCTGCTCGATGGAAATCGCCGGCGACAGGCCGTCGATCTGGTCGACGTCCGGCTTCTGCATCATTTCGAGAAATTGCCGCGCGTAAGCGGACAGGCTTTCCACGTAGCGCCGTTGGCCTTCGGCATAGATCGTGTCGAATGCGAGCGAAGATTTGCCCGAGCCGGACAGCCCGGTGAAAACCACCAAGTGGTCGCGCGGAATATCCAGATCGATATCTTTAAGGTTATGCTCGCGCGCACCGCGGATGGCGATGACGCGGCGATCCTCGGCGCCGCGAGGGCCGGAACGGCTATTGGGCGCGGAATTGGCTTCCTTCGACCGATTTCCTGACGCTCTGGCGGCTTTGTCGAACAGGTCGTTCATTCAGTTATCCGCTCGTGGCGCCGCCCAGCCTATTGCGGTCGCTCGCTCAGCTCTCCCCCGCCGAGCGAGCGCATACGGAACCCGCCAGCTGCCTTCAGTTTCAACGAACATAGTGAGAACGTTAGGCTTTTGCCAGCGCATCAAAGGCGCTATTCCCCGCAAAAGTGGGGCCAACGCGCGAGCGACAGGGCGTAACTCTAGAGCGATATCTGAGGGCTTAAAGCCCCGATTGGCCTTGCTTGGGTATAGGATTCGGCGGCTATGGCTTGGGGCCGCCGGACGAATTGAAGCGGTAATTGAGGCCGACCGTGACCGTGTGCAGGTTGGAACGGACGGAAACCGGCGGAAGTTGAAATTGTAGTCTTTGCTGCCAAAACCGTAGAAGTCGTACTCGATCTTGCCCGATAGATTTTCCACCAGGCCAAATTCAATGCCGGCGCCGGCGGTGAATCCAGTCCGGTTGTCGCTGAGCACCTGCGAGGCGCTGGTAATACCGCCGTTTATCAGAAGGTCTTCCGTATAGCTTACGTGCAGCCAGGCGCCGCCGGCCTTGGCATAAAACAGCCAGTCATTGGCGGCGTAGCCGGCACGGCCGGTCAGGGCTGCAAACCACAATGCGTGCCAGGTGAAGCGTTCTTGGAGCACGTCGCTGTGCCAAACGTCGGACAAGTAGAGCACGTTATCAACGTCGATCCGCTGATCGTCGAATCAGTCCATGAACCTTCAACGCCCACCACCCACGGCGCGAATTCCTAGTTCGCGCCAATCTGCGCGCCGCCAAGCACGCCCGCTGGATGGAGATTGCCGGAGCTGAGGAGGCTCGTCGGTTTTGCCGACGTCGACACGCCGTTCTGGCTTACGGAATCGGTCAAGATTCCTCCGCCGACATGAAAACCTATATAAACGCCTGTCCAATCATAAATGGCCGGCGGCGGGAATGATTTTGGATAGTAGGCTGGGGCCCGCACGGCGATATCGGCCGCCTGCGCCGGCGCGATAGACGCCGTGCTCGCCAAACCAAACGCCAAAAACCCCAGCGCCGCTGAGGCGGCAAGCGATAGCCGCGCTAAGAACGACGCTAGGCAAGCCCGGCAAATTTGCCCCATTCACCCAACCTCAATCGGTAGGAGGTGATCAAAGCTCACTGGAAGACCCAGTACAATGCTTCTGCGGGTCCGGGAATAGTGCAAAAAAACAACAGCTGCCAGAATATTGCGGGAAAGCCTAACGGCTAGGCTGATCTGCCAAATAAGCCGGATTGCTCGGTCAGTGGAACTTGTAGTCGATGCCGAGCCGAACCATGCTGGTCGAGAATTTGACGGTGTCGTTGGCTGGGACGCCACTAGCATCCACGCCGCAATTGCCGCCATTCGTGCAGCTGCCGTTTTGCAGCTTCATGTAGAGATATTCGACCCTGGCCGTAATATTGTCGGTGAGTGCGGCCTCAACTCCCGCACCCGCCGTCCAGCCGCCCTTGGTCGAGCGTTGGAAGCTGCCGTTAATCCCAGACGAAACGTTGCCCAATGCGCCGCCGCCCGTGCCGTAGAACAGCACGCGATCGACCGCATAGCCAAGGCGAGCCCGCGCGGTCGCGAACCAGAAATTTTTGGTCTCGCACTGCGCACTAGGGCCGAATCCGACATTGCCGCAGAACGCGCTCGATTTTTTGCCGTCAATCCAGGAGCCGTCGAAATCCGCCTCGACGCCGTAGACAAAGCCGTCGGTTTGGAAATTGGCCCCCACTGTGGGTCCAACGAGAAAGCCGGTGAGGTTGAAACAGCCAGTCGAACCGAGGCCGGAGAAGTTGTTGGGATCGGTCCAATTGCTGGTGCCGAAGCCGTAGCCCAAGTTGAAGCCAAAATAGATGCCGCCCCAGTTGTAGACAGGCGTAATCGCGGGAACATAAGCGGCTGGGGCGCGCGGTGGTGCCGGCGGCGCGCCCGGTGGCGGAAGATCAGAGGCAAGCGTGTGGCCGGCTGCGGCAAATGCCAACGCTCCGGCCAAGACCCATCGCTTCATGCGACCCCGCAAAACGCGTTTCCAGCGATTTGGCATAAGTAGCTGATCCGCCAGCGAAACGATGTACGCAAAAGCCACAGGGGCTGGCTTTCTACACGCCCTGGTTAATATAGATAGCTTTTCACACGTAATGTGAGAATCGTTCATCTTGGGAATGAACCGTGCTCGTCGATCGCGATGGATCAGATCGCACGCCGCCTTGCGCATGCTGAGAAAACTTACTAGAACAGACCAGGAACGGTGTGCCGCGGCGAAGCAAAGCGCGCGGATCTGTGTGGATAAGGGCGTTCATCCTTGCAGCGCGCCGGCACGGCACTACTGTCGTGACCAGGCGATGCCAAATTGGCCCGGGGCGCCGGATCGAACGTTCTGTTCGGATTAATGGATCGGACGAGAAGCGGAGTAGGACGATGGCGGGAAGCGTGAACAAAGTCATTCTGGTCGGCAATCTGGGCGCCGATCCGGAAATCCGTCGCACTCAGGACGGCCGTCCGATCGCCAATCTCCGGCTCGCAACTTCAGATTCTTGGCGCGATAAAACCACCGGCGAACGGCGCGAGAAAACCGAATGGCACCGCGTCGTGATCTTCAATGAGAATCTGTGTCGGATCGCCGAACAATATCTGAAAAAAGGTTCGAAGGTTTACATCGAAGGCGCGTTGCAGACACGCAAATGGCAGGATCAATCCGGTCAGGACCGTTATTCGACAGAGGTTGTGCTGCAAGGATTCCGTGGCGAGCTGACATTGCTTGATCGCGCCGGATCGTCATCAAATGATGCCGGATCGGCTGAGAACAACGGCGAATTCGGCTCGCCGGGACCGACCCGCAAGGCCGCCGTAGCCGCTGGCGGCTCGCTGCGCGGCGAGATGGATGACGAAATTCCATTCTGAGTGCCGCCTTGCTTCGCCGCAAATGCGGCCGTTCGCCAAGCTCGTGTGGCGAGCTAAGCGGTTGACCGGCTGCGACGATGCTCGATCTCATCTTCGCGCTTAAATTCATCCATGTGGTCGCCGCCGCGACGATGTTCGGTGGGTGGCTTTGTCTTGCGGTCCTCATGGTGCTTGGGCATCGTTCCGGCAATCCTTCCGTCATTGCCGTCACGACACAGTTCGTCGTCAACATCGAAAAAACAGTGATGGTCGGCGCCGTTGCCGCGCAGCCGATCTCCGGCTTCCCGCTCAGCTGGGCGATCGGTCTCTCGGTGCTCAGCGAATTTTGGATCGCGGTTTCGTTGGCGATCTATGCTGTCGCCGTGGCGTGCTGGATCGCAGCGTTTCGCATCGAAACTCGTATTCGGAGTTTAAGCCGGCAGGCGGCGCTCAATGTCGCTCCACTGCCGGAGGGCTATCGCCGCCTGTTCGGCGCCTGGTCGGCGTTTGCAGCTACGGTGCTGCTGGCGTTGACTATCAGTTTTGCGCTGATGGTCTGGCAGCCGCGCCTCGACTAAGCGCGCCATTATCGATCACCCGCTTAAAATCGAGCGGACGCCATCGACTACATATTGGACGGCTAATGCGGCGAGCAGGACGCCGAGAAGCCGCGACAGAACGATATTGCCGGTCATGCCGAGCAGTCCACTGATACGACCGGCGAAAATGAAAGCGATGAGGCAACAGCAAGCCACCAAAACAATCACGGCGATTAAGGTTGCGATCAGCAGCCAGTTGCCGCGCGCGTGTCCGGCAAGCAGCACGATTGCCGTAATCGCGCCCGGGCCCGCTAAGAGGGGAATTGCGAGCGGGAAAGCAGCGATGTTGCGAACGTGCTCTTCGATGGCCTGCTCCGCGGCTTCGCTTTCTCGGCGGATGCGAACGCCGAACACCATTTCCGATGCGATCGAAAATAACAATAGTCCTCCGGCAATCCGGAACGCTGCGATCGAGATTTGCAGCGTCTCGAGTAGCCAATCGCCGATCAGGGCGGAACCGGCAAGGATCGTTCCGGCGATGATGCTGGCGCGCACAGCCACGCTGCGCCGCGCGGTCCGCGGCAGCCCATCGGTCACAGCGAGGAAGGTCGGCGTCAGGCCAACCGGATCCACCACAACGAACAAGGTCAGAAAAGCGGAAACGGCATAATCAAACAGCATTTTTTCATAATGTTTGTGATGGTCGGCAAGCGGCGATCAAAGCGTAGCACTTCCCCTTGCCTTGAAACGGCTGAGTAGCCTTGACCCCCGGCAAATGAGCAGATTCTTTGCAACGTTTTGACGCTTTTTCGGATGCTGTTTAACGGTTCCAAAGCGAGAGCCAGGATCATTCCGTACTATATTGAAATCGCAAGGGAAAACACCATATTCCGGGTGCCGATATGAGTGGCCTTGCTGGGCCCGATCGGCTATAAAAAACGACGTCCGATTCGCCAGGATTTTTGCCTTTGTCAGATCAAGATAATGGACCGCCGAACGACGGCGGCAACAGCGCTACGCCGTCCGATGTGCGCCCCGTGTCAATCACGGAGGAGATGAAGAAGAGCTACCTCGATTACGCGATGAGCGTGATCGTGGCGCGAGCGTTGCCGGATGCTCGTGATGGGCTCAAACCGGTACATCGGCGCATCCTCTATTCGATGCACGAGAACGGCTACGAGTGGAATAAGCCGTACCGGAAATCTGCGCGCATCGTTGGCGACGTCATCGGTAAATATCACCCGCACGGCGACCAGGCCGTTTACGACGCCCTGGTTCGCATGGCGCAGGATTTTTCGATGCGCCTCCCGCTGATCGACGGTCAGGGCAACTTCGGTTCAGTTGACGGCGATGCGCCGGCGGCGATGCGGTACACCGAGGTGCGGCTCGAGCGCGTGGCCGGCGCACTGGTCGAAGACCTCGACAAGGACACCGTCGATTTCCAGCCGAATTACGACGGCGCCGAGCGCGAACCCGTGGTATTGCCGGCGCGTTTTCCGAATCTTTTGGCGAACGGCGCCGGCGGCATTGCGGTCGGCATGGCGACGAATATTCCGCCGCACAATCTCGGCGAGGTCATCGACGCCTGCGTCGCGCTGATCGACGATCCGGCGCTGTCGATCGATGATTTGATTGCGATCGTGCCCGGTCCGGATTTTCCGACCGGCGGCATCATCCTAGGCCGTCAGGGCATACGCGCCGCTTATCACCTCGGCCGTGGTTCGATCGTGATGCGCGGCAAAGTCGATTTCGAGACGCTGCGCGGCGAGCGCGAAGCCATCGTGGTGAGCGAAATTCCCTATCAGGTCAACAAGGCGCATCTGGTGGAGCGCATTGGCGAGTTGGTACGGGATAAAAAGATCGAGGGCATAGGCGCGCTGCGTGATGAATCCGACCGCCACGGTTATCGGGTCGTGATCGAACTGCGACGCGATGCGGTCCCGGATGTTGTCCTCAATCAGCTCTATCGATTCACCGCGCTGCAATCCTCATTTGGCGCCAACATGGTCGCGCTCGAGGGCGGCCGGCCGTTGGTTATGAACGTAAAGGATCTGCTCACCTCGTTCATCGGCTTCCGCGAAGAGGTGGTTTACCGCCGCACCAAGCATTTACTCGGCAAGGCGCGCGACCGCGCGCACGTGCTGGTCGGCCTTGCCATCGCGGTCACCAATATCGACGCCGTGATCAAGCTGATCCGCGGCGCCAATGATGCCAATCAGGCGCGCGAGGAGCTGATGAACCGCGATTGGCCGGCGCGCGACGTCGCGGCCATGGTCACTTTGATCGACGATCCACGTCACGTCGTATCACGCGAGGGCATTACGCGACTTTCGGCAGAACAGGCCAAGGCGATTTTGGACCTGCGCTTGCAGCGTCTAACCGCGCTTGGACGGGACGAGATCAAAGCCGAGCTCGATAAGCTCGCCGGCGAGATTGCCGATTACCTTGATGTGCTGCGCTCGCGTGCCCGCATCCAAGCAATTATCAAAGAGGAGCTTGCTGCGATCAAAAACGAGTTCGCCACGCCGCGCCGTACCGTGATCCTCGATCAGGAAGGCGAGATGGAGGACGAGGACCTGATCCAGCGCGAGGATATGGTCGTTACCGTCTCACATGCCGGATATGTCAAACGCGTGCCGCTGTCGACCTATCGGGCGCAAAAACGCGGCGGCAAAGGCCGGTCCGGCATGCAGACACGCGACGAGGATTTCGTCACCCGTCTGTTCGTCGCTTCAACGCATACTCCGGTGCTGTTTTTCTCGTCACGCGGCCAGGTGTACAAGGAAAAAGTCTGGCGCCTGCCGCAAGCGGCGCCGCAATCGCGCGGCAAGGCTTTGATCAACATTCTGCCGCTGGAGCAGGGCGAGAACATCACGACCATCATGCCTTTGCCGGAAGACGAAGGCACATGGGACAAGCTGGACGTAATGTTCGCGACCACGAGCGGCACGGTCCGGCGCAACAAATTGTCGGATTTCATAGACGTGCGGCGGTCCGGCATCATCGCCATGAAGCTTGACGAGGGCGATGCCATTGTCGACGTGCAAATCTGCACGGAAAACGACGATGTGCTGCTCACGTCGGCGGCCGGGCAATGCATCCGCTTCGCGGTCAACGACGTGCGGGTGTTCCAGGGCCGCACCTCGATGGGCGTGCGCGGGATCAATCTCGCCGAGGGCGATAGGTTGATTTCGCTATCGATCCTGCGCCATGTCGAGGCGACGGCTGAGGAGCGCGCCGCTTATCTGAAGCGCGCCAGCGCCGTGCGGCGTGGCGGCAACGGCAACGGCAACGGCAACGGCAACGGCACGGACGATAACGTCGCCGACCAAGAAGAAGCCGAAGGTGCGATCGAGCTTGGCGAAACCCGCTATGTCGACATGTCTGCGGCGGAGCAGTTCGTGCTCACAATTTCGGAAAAAGGCTTCGGCAAGCGCACTTCGTCTTACGAATACCGCACCACCGGCCGCGGCGGCAAAGGCATCGTCGCTATGGCGATCACCGAGAAGAACGGCCGGCTGGTGGCCTCATTCCCGATCGAGGAAAGCGATCAGATTATGCTAGTCACCGACGGCGGCCAGCTCATCCGTTGCCCCGTCGATGGCATCCGCATCGCCGGCCGCGCCACACAAGGCGTGATCGTATTCTCGACGGGTGAAGGCGAGCGCGTCGCCTCGGTCGAGCGGTTGACCGAGGATAGTGAGGAGAATGGCGCCGAATGACCAGCGACCATAACGGCGAGCGCTGGAAACACGATGGCGTGAGGGTGATCCCGGGCGACCAGCTCGATCCCAACGTGCCTTCGACGCCGGGCATGGACCGCAAGGCGGCAATCAACTTCGCCCGTGCCGGCGCTAAGAAACTGTGGGCCGGTACGGTAACCATCAAGCCGGATGCTAAGACCGGCGCCCATCATCACGGCCACCTGGAGAGCATCATTTACGTTGTGCGCGGCAAGGCGCGCATGCGCTGGGGCGAGCGGCTGCAATTTACCGCCGAAGCCAATCCCGGCGATTTCATTTTTATCCCACCCTACGTGCCGCATCAGGAAATCAATGCCAGTCCGGACCAGATTCTCGAATGCGTATTGGTGCGTAGTGACGGCGAGGCTATCGCTATCAATCTCGATATCGAGCCTCTGGAGAAACCGGAGACGGTTTTGTGGGTGGACCCGATCCATCGCGATCCGCGCGAAAGCAAATGAAATTTGACCTAGGCTGCGGCACAACAGTGGAAGGTTGATTGAGAAATCAGATCGCGGCCTGCACTGGATCCCGTTCAAAGAGCTCGGAGCGCCCTTATGGCGGATGCGCCGATCGACTTCAGACTGTTGGCAGGCGCGGGTGCTCCTGCGTGCGACTTCAAAGCTGGCGATGTGATTTTCAACCAGGGCGAGCGGGCCCGGGAACTGTTTATTATTCAGAACGGTACGGTCGAGATTCGCCTTGGTAATCGTGTCCTCGAGACGTTGTCTCAATACAGCATCTTCGGCGAAATGGCCTTAATCGATGCGGCGCCGCGCAGCGCCACGGCGGTCGCTGTCACCGATGCCAAGCTCGTTCCCGTCAGCGAGAAGCAGTTATTCTTGATTAGCAATACGCCCTATTTCGCGCTGAATGTGATGCGTGTCATGGCGCGGCGTCTGCGCACAGCAAACAGCACCTTGTAATCGCCGCGCGAGGCATTTCCGGAATGCTTCAACATTCGTGCTTAGCTGGATTGCGATGAAACGTCTCGCCGGATTAAGAGAGGTGTCGACATGACTATGCCGCTGGCGCTTGATGACATTACGATTCACCCAGTGGTCGAACAGCAGGGGGCCTTCTTCGAGGCACTCCCATTTTTCCCGAAGCTGACAAAAGAACTTCTCGATGAGAACCGCTCTTGGCTGCAACCGACATTCGTCGATGCCGAGGGCCGGCTCGTGCTCTGTATTCAGGGTTTCATGGTCAAAACGCCGCACCACAATATCCTGATCGATGCCTGCGTCGGCAATCACAAGCCGCGGCCGAGCCGTCCTTTCTGGAATATGTTGAACAGCGATCGTTTTGAGAAGGGACTGGCGGCGGCTGGTCTGACCGTGAATGACATTGATTTCGTCATGTGCACGCATCTGCATACCGACCATGTCGGCTGGAATACGCGGCTCGAAAACGGGCGCTGGGTGCCGACCTTTCCCAAGGCGACCTACATCATGGCGGATCGCGAGCTTGCCCATTGGACACAGCGGCAAAAGGACAATCCAGAAAGCGTACCGTGGATAACCGACTCGGTATTGCCGATCGTTGAGGCCAAGCGCGCAAAAGTCGTGAAGAGCGACTTTAATTTCGACGATAAGATTCAGTTTATCCCTACGCCCGGCCACACCATTGATCATTTCTCGGTGCTGGTCGGACGTGCTGGAGCGGATGCGTTTATCACTGGAGATATGATTCATTCGCCATTGCAGGGGAAATACCCCGAGCTTGGCATGATGGCCGATTACGATTCGAGCGAGGCTGGCCGGACGCGGCGCAGAATATTTGAAAGGTTTTGCGACGGTCCCACGATTATGTGCGCGACGCATTTCCCGGTGCCATCGACCGGTTGCGTACGGCGCTGGGACGACGGCTATAAATTCGTCGCCGCTCAGAATTGAATCACGCAACAAGTTGTTTTTCCCGTCGAAGCTGGCGCCTTCTAGCGCGCGAAGGAACTAAACTTATGCGAGGGAGTTGGCGCTAGGGTCCGGGGCAAAGTTCGGATCACCGTGAACGCAACGCTCAAAACGGCTGTGGCAATGTCCATCGTGATCGCCGGCGCGATCGTGATCTACGAAACCCTTCACCAGGATTCGTGGTGGTACGGCTCGGGATTGGCGATGGGCTGGGGCGCGATGGTGTCCTGGGCGCGGAATTTAGTTTAGAGCAATTGAAATAGAAGGCCTCCGCGAGGCGCTCTCACGCTTGCACAAAGCTGGCACCGTCGAAAAGCGATCGCCGCGGCAAACGCCGAGTAATGTTCTCCCGCTGCCGCCGACGCTTCGCCTTAGCGGCACTGCGCCGACCGCAAGAAACCTAGCCACCGCAAGAAAATGTGGAAGGGCATCCGAATTTGGGTGCCCTGTGTTTCTCAATACCCACGATGGTGGTGGTGATGACGATGATGGTGGTGGTGGTGGTGGTGACGGTGCCACCCTGGCCCGACCCGGACGGTAACGCCGGCACGATGATGGTGGTGATGATGGTGATGACCGATCACAACCTGAGCGGTCTTAACGGTGTCGGTCTGGGCCAGCCGGGCATCGTCGGCTTTTAATAGGGGCAGCGCATTGGGAATGGGATCGAGAAGGTCACGGTAGCTGCTAGCTTGCGGGAGTTCCGGACCGCTCGCAGGTGCCGCCTGGGCCGTGGTCACCGCGCTCAAGGCCGCGGCCGCTCCCAAGAGCCCAGCTAATTTCTTATCCATGTTTCCTCCGTAGGAAAAATTTCGCCCTTCACTTAGCGCCCAGGGCGACAAGTCGCTGCATCGGCTTAAGTTCCCAAACTGATGCTTGGTGCATTGCAGATTGGGCTGGCCATACAAGGCGGTGCGCACTACTGGCGTGCCGTGCAAAATTTTGGCTGGCCTTTTGAAGGGCCCTCTGTTTAAGACAGCATTCCAGGCTGGATTTCGCGCGGCGCCGGCCTAATATTGGTTGCGGTTTTCGGTCATGGGGAGGCCGAATGGCGGACTACTATTCCGTTCTTGCCCAGGCAGTGGTGAACCTCGAAACCGGCGATGCTGCCGCACGCGAAGAACTATACGAGCGCGCCCGAAGCATAATTGTTGTGGAGCTGCGCAGACAGAATCCGAGGACGATCACGCGGGAACAGGCCGCGTTGGAAGCGGCGATCCGCAAGCTTGAAATGGAACTGATGCCCGCGCGGTCGAAAAAGCGCGCCACCACTAAAAGCAGCCAGCGGACCAAGCCGGCTTTCGCGGAAGTCAACGAATTGGGTGAAATACCAAAAGCGCTGGCCGCGATGCTGTTGGGCATTGGTTATCTCGCAGCTGTCGTCGGCTTCAGCGGCGTGGTCTACCTGCGCGGTCTGGCCCTCGTCTACGCAGACATTATCCAATATCCGATTCTGCTTGGCGCAATGGCGGTTCTCGTATGTTTATTGATTCCCTTGTCGCGGACAGTGTTTCGCAAGCTTCGCCTATACAGTCGGGGCGCGGTTGCGGTCATGAGGTGACTGTTCGCCGATCGCGAGTCAGACGAATTCTAGCCCGCTTTGAAATTAGCTCCTCAGCCGAGCAATTGGACCCGCCCGGTTTTTAACTCGTAAATACCACCGACCAGGCGGATTTCGTTGTCGTTTGCGAATGCGCTCAAAATGGGCGTAGCGCTTTTGAGCCGCTCGACGTTGAGCGTGACATTGCGACGAGTGGCATTCGCCAGCACGTCGCCGCCTTGCCCTTGCACGGCGTCCACGGCCGGTTTGATAGCCGCCACCAGTGAGGGCAGGTGACCGGGCAATGTCGAGCCGTCCTTGATCGACTTAATTGTGGCGTCGACAGCGCCGCATGCTTCGTGTCCGAGCACCATGATCAAGGGCGTATTGAGGACCTGCACGGCATATTCCAGGCTGGCAATCATTTCGTCGCTGGCGAAATTGCCGGCGATGCGGCAGACGAATAAGTCGCCGCGCGCGGTATCGAAGCAATATTCCGGAGCAATCCGGGAATCGGCACAACTCAGCACTGCAGCGAAGGGATTCTGTCCCGTATTCAGCGCCTCGCGTTCATGCTTGAAGTCGTGGCGAAGGCTTACGCCTGTGACGTAGCGGTTATTGCCTTTCATCAAGCGATCGAGGGCCGCGTCGGGAGCGATGACATTTTGCGGTTTCGGTGGGGGCTTGTCATTTGCGGCCATCGCCCGTGGGACAATCAAGCCCGCCGCTAATGCCGAGACCGTCAGTCCTAGTGCGCCTCGCCGCGTCATGGATCCACGGTGGGCCTTCAGGCAAATGTCGCACATCTTTTGCTCCTCGAGTTCGCGCTTTCGCTGGCGACGATAATTGCTGCGCGATGCGAAGTAAATTTGTCACAACGACGGCCGGTTGGAGAGTCCGGTCAAGAAAGATAGACGGCGCGCCGTGCAGCTATCAGATCTTATCGCCGCGCGGGGCGGTGCTGGCGAAACGCTTCGCCTCTTCAGCGGCGCGAAACAGCGCCATTGCTTTATTGACGCATTCCTGTTGCTCGAACTCAGGTTGGGAGTCGGCGACTATGCCGGCGCCGGCTTGGACATACATGACGCCATCCTTGATCAGCGCCGTGCGCAGTGCGATGCAGGTATCCATCTGTTCGCCGGCCGAGAAGTAGCCGACGCAGCCGGCATAGAGCGAACGCTTTTCCTTTTCCAATTCGTCGATGATCTGCATAGCGCGCACCTTGGGCGCTCCGGAGACGGTGCCGGCCGGGAAACCTGCGATGAGTGCGTCGAGTGTGCCGCAATCCTTGCGCAATCTGCCTTCGACGTTTGAAACAATGTGCATGACCTGGCTGTAGCGCTCGATGAAGAATTGTTCGGTGACTTTGACGCTGCCAATTTCGGCGACCCGCCCGACGTCGTTGCGGCCGAGGTCGAGCAGCATCAGATGCTCGGCGCGCTCCTTGGGATCGGCGAGGAGTTCGGCTTCGAGCGCCTGATCTTGGATTGGCGTTGCGCCACGTGGCCGGGTGCCGGCGATCGGACGGATCGTCACGGCGCCACCGGCGGTCTTCACCATGATTTCCGGACTGGATCCGGCGATTGCGAAACCGCCGAAATCGAGAAAATAAAGATATGGCGATGGATTGACGCGGCGCAAAGCGCGATAAAGCGCAAACGGCGGCAGCGCGAAAGGCAGCGCGAAACGCTGCGACAGCACGACCTGAAAAACATCTCCGGCGGCGATATACTCCTTGGCGCGCATCACCATGCGCTCGTATTCCGCGGGTTTGGTGTTTGAGCTCGGTTTCACATGTATTGGGCCGGTTTCGGCTGCTGGCGTCGCTTTGTCGAGCGGCCTAGCGAGTGCGTCGATCACGGCAGACAAGCGTTCGAGTGAGCGTGCCCAAGCTACCTTGGCGGACATTGCCGGCTCTTTGCGCACCGGCGTTACGATCGCGATTGTGTCCTCGACCGCGTCGAAAACAAGGATTGCGGTCGGACGCACTAGAACTGCGTCGGGGATGCCGTGTGGATCGCGTTGCGGCGGCGTCAGCTCCTCCATCAGCCGAACCATGTCATAGCCGAGATAGCCAAATAGGCCGGCGGCCATTGGTGGCAGCGCCTCGGGCAAGGTGATACGGCTTTCGTCGATGAGGCCGCGCAGCGCGGCGAGCGGCGGTTCGTCGAGCGGAGTGAATGCCTCGGGCGTGGCTTGCGGCGTGCGGTTGACCTGCGCCTGACCGTTGTTGACACGAAATATGAGATCCGGTTCCAGACCGATAATCGAGTAACGGCCGCGCACCGCGCCGCCCTCGACCGATTCCAAGAGAAAGCTCATCGGCCGCGAACCAGCAATTTTGAGAAAAGCCGAGACCGGCGTTTCCAGATCGGCGACGAGCGTGGTCCATATGACTTGCGGCTCGCCCGTCGCGTAACGCGCTGCGAACGACTCAGCCGAAGGCTCGAAGTGCATTTATTCTCGATCCGGGGCGGTGCTGCCGCTCGCTTGCGCGAGTGCCGAAGCGTTCACCGACGCGCCAAGATCGTCTTCGAGCCTGGCCACGTATTGGCCCGCTAAATCAGCGGAGAGTTCCCGTTGCACGGTTTGCGCAATGCGTTCGCTATCAGACGAATTTGCGTTAAGTGGCGGCGTCTTGACCTCGACTACACGGAACACAATCCAATGCGCGGGATCGTCGCCTGCCGCACTGCCATACGCGTCATTTGCCATGTGGAAGATCGCGTCGGTCGCTCTGGCGGAGATGCCGCCGGTCGCGGTACCTCGTTTTAGGTCTTTTGCTGTCTCGATCCTGACGCCGTTGGCTGAGGCAAGCGTAACCAACGCGTCGCCGTTTTTCAGTTTGTCGAGGATTTCATTCGCCTTGCTTTTCAAACGGGACGCAATCTCGTCCTCGCGCCAGCGCTGCTCGACCTCCACTTTAACCTCATCCAGCGCGCGCGGGCGTGCCGGCGTAACAGCCGCTACGTCGTACCAGATGTAGCCCCCGTCTGCATTTATCGGATCGTTGTCGACACCGACATCGGAGCTAAAGGCGGCTTTGATGACATCGTTGCCATGCGCGATGTTGAGGGTTGGTTTGCCATCCGGGTCGCGACCTGAGCGATCCGAATCGTAAGTTGTCACCGGCAGCTTCAACTTCGCCGCGGCGTCCTCGATCGTGCTGCCGCCAGCACGTGCGTCCTCGATTTTATCATGCAGGTCGCGCACCTGGCTTTTGGCGCGCTCGAGCGCAATGTCGGTGCGAAGCTGTGGCGTGGCTTCAGCGAGAGTTTGCGCTTTTTCCGGTTCAATCTTGAGCACGGTCACCAGGACGGCGGCGCCGAAGCGGGTTTGCAGTGGTGCACTGACCTCGCCTTGTTTTAACGAAAAAGCCGCATCGGCGACCACGGGGTCGACGATACGTGACTTCGGCAGGGTGCCGAGGTCGATATCCTGCTCCTTGAGACCGCGTTCGCCGGCGATCCCGCTAAAAGTCGTACCGCTCTTGATGCGATCGGCGGCAGCCTGCGCATCGTCCGGTGTCGGAAAAACAATCTGCTCGACGTGCCGGCGCTCCGGCGTGGTAAAGCTAGCGCGCTTCTGCTCGTAGGCTTTTTTCAGATCGTCATCTGAAACTTCCATCCATTTCGCAAGCTCTGCCGGGGTCACCGCCACGGCGGCGATCTTGCGGTATTCCGGAGCGCGAAACATGATTTTGCGCTCGTCGAAATATGTCTTGAGCTGTTCGTCGGTCGGCTGCGGAATGGCGCCGGCTTGCGCCGATCCAAGCGCTATATATTCGATATTGCGCTGCTGGTTCTGGAACTGGTTGATTGCCTCAAGCCATGCCTTGGGCGTCGTCACGTCGGCCGAGAGACTATCGAGGATCTGCCGTCGCAAAATGTCCTGCCGCTGTTCCGCGACGAAGCGCTGTTCCGAATAGCCTATATTGCGCAGGATCAGGTCGAATTTTGCGCGATCGAATTGACCGGTTGCGGTCTGCAGTTTCGGATCGGACCTAATATGGTTTGCGATATCTGTATCGGATAGACCGAGGCCCATCTGGCGTGCGCGTTGGTCGAGGCCGGCCTGGGCAATCATTTCGCCAAGCACCAGCCGATCAAGCCCGCGTACGTCGGCGCTGCCGGCCGGTAGCGGCCGGCCGAGCTCGCGGCCGATCTGCTGCAAGCGATCCTGATAGGTTTGCCGGAACTGCTCGATCGGGATTTCAGTATCGCCGATCTTGGCGAGGCTCGCGCGGCCGAAGCCCCGAAAGATATCGTTGATGCCCCAAATGGCGAAGCTGCCCGCCAGCAGCGCCATGACCGCACCCATGACGCTGCGGCCAAGCCAATTTTCAGAGGCTTTGCGAATACCCCGAAGCATGCAGCCAACTTTGAAATTGAACCGATCGGTACGACGCGGCGGCGCACTATAAGGACGGGGCAGTGCTGCCGCAACCGATGGGACTGACCCGTAAAGCGCCTCTTTTCCGACCGCAACCGGTCTGCTAACGGCTAGTAATTCTTTCGATTTCTGGACATAAGATTCTGATATATCAATATCTTATGTGTTCTAAATCTCGGAAGTGTGATTAGGATAAGTGGTCTATGGCAACGCTCATGGCAACATTGCGCAAATTTCATTTTTGCTGCGCCAAATGTACGCGCGCCGGCCGACAGAGATAGTCATTCGCCAAGCACGCGACGACGATGTTCTTCCCGCATTTCGTCGGCGATGCTCATTCGCGATAGTCGCACCTGCTCGGCAAATGGCGCATTCGGCCGGCATGAGCGGCATGAGAGCGCCGGAATGAGACTCGTTACGGCCGCGTCGCGGTGACGATCGAGCGTGCGAAGGTCGATCGCGTTGGTGGTACGGCAAGCCGGGCAGCGGACCCAAAGGAACCAATAGCCGGTGGTGACGGCCGCGCCGATCGTCGGCGAAAAAAGCATCGGCATTCGCTTGGCCTGTCGTTCGTTCCAGGCGGCGAGTAGGCGCTCGGCATCCTCAAGCACTTGGGCATCGGTCGCGCGGCGACTACTTCCTTCTCGGCGACCTGGCGGCGCTGATCCTCCATCTTGCGGCGGTTGAAGCCCATTTAGCAATCGTCGTCGGATTCTGGTCTCCGTCAATGCCGGAGCTGTTGCAGCGGCGAGTAGTACGCGGAAATCTTGCAATTCAGCAGTTTGATTTAACGCAAAGAATTATCAACCAAGTTGTGTTCATATCGTTTTGAAAGGTCGAGATTAGGCGTCATGAGCGACGAGCGTACGATTGTTAAAGCGGTTGGCGTGTCGCTCACATCCTCAGCGTAACGGTGCTGATCGGGGCTTTGGCGGTCATGAACAACTCCTGCAAGAGCGGGCAGCACGCCTGGTGCGCTCCGATGTCCACCGTACGCAACCACATGAAGCCTCGGCCTCCTGCCCGGACCTCCAACCCTGGTTCGATAAGTTTCGGCTAAGGCTTTGCATCGACGTATCACGGCTTTATATCTGCGGCCGTTGTGTCGTTGCGTGAGCGTACCCGCCCGTTGTTATCCACGATCAAAGATATATTGAACCTTCATCTCGCGTGCTCGTTGAGTGTTTGGACGTAAGCCGTCCGCAGCACGATGGAGGACAATATGAGAGCTGCTCTTGTTCTCGGCGCGGCCGCATTGGCGTTTTCAGCGGGCGCCGCATCGGCCCAAGTGGGTTACCCCGGTTACGATTACGGCGGAGCTACGGTTCCGCTCTACGGTTACGCGGCTCCAGGATACGGCTACGCAGCTACGGCTCCGCTCTACAATTACGCGGCTCCAGCTTATGCGGCACCGGCGACGGCAGGAACGACCATTATTATCGTGACGCCTGGTCAGGCCTACTCAGCGCCAGTGGTGGGGTCCGGGTATTACAAGTACGCACCGGGCTATTGGGGCGGCGGCTACGGGCGGGCCGGGTATCGGGGCGGATACGGATACGGGTGGCGCTAGGCTTGGCAACGGGCGCCACGAAAGGCCCAGTCGACTCGACTCTTTGAGCTAGAATTTTTTATTTACGCGCTCATGCCGTTGCGTAATGAGCGGCTCGCTGACGCGTGCAGCCAAATCCGCCCGCTACGGAGCACTATTCATCAAAATCGGCGCAGATGTAATAACCGTGTTGCCAACTGCCATTCGCGCAATACGGAAGGGCAAAGGCCTGTGAGGTGAAAACCATTCCTACCGCGAAGGCGATACCGACTAGCAGGGTCTTCACGGCTGGTCTCCCCAAATTTCCTCGCATGCATAATTCGACAATCCTGTCATTTGTTCTGTGATGGCCGTCACCAAATCGTGCTTTTGCCTCTCTAGGACTTTCCCTTGAAAGCCCGCACCGTGCCCACCCGCCGCTTCCCGCCGCCCTGGATTGTCGAGGAGCAACCCGCATGTTTCGTCGGGCGCGACCATAATGGACAGGCGCTCGCGTATGTTTATTTCGAGGATGAGCCGGGGCGGAGATCGGCGGCGAAATTGCTCACGCGGGATGAGGCGCGGCGGATCGCCATGAACATCGCTAAACTGCCTGACCTGTTGATAGGAAAGGCCAAGCCGTGAACCACACCGGCAAAGCGAGGACGCATGAAAAGAGATTGGTTGCTCTGGATCGTGTTTGCGGTCGTGTCTGTATTCGTAGTCGTGAAGCTGGACAACTATTTGGGGCGTGAACCGAATTGGACGCTAGACCTAACCTATCTGTTGGCTACGCTGCTATTGGTTTTTTTCCTTTGGTATTTAATCGACTGGCGTAAGTGGAAACGATGAGCGCGGCGGATCGCGACGAACATCGCGAAGCTGCCGGAGCTTTTGCGAACTTAGATAATAATCCGGGGACAGGCCAGATCATGCGAATGCTTATCGTCACGCTGTCGGCAGCGCTGATGTTGCTGTCGATCGTACCGCAAGCGGACGCGGCCAAGAGCCATCTCAAGTG
The DNA here is from genome assembly GCA_049650505.1 of Xanthobacteraceae bacterium. Classification (GTDB taxonomy): domain Bacteria; phylum Pseudomonadota; class Alphaproteobacteria; order Rhizobiales; family Xanthobacteraceae; genus BOG-931. The sequence goes on along the minus strand of JBASAH010000563.1, from coordinate 1,931 downwards.
TGGTGCCGACAACTTGCAATGCGGCAACTTGGCGAAGGTGTGCAATCCGAAGAACGGCAAATGCTGCTGCCTTTCCTATGGCACCTATCACTGAGGCCTGCTGCCGCCAGACTGGCACGGGATCGCGCCACTGCATCAGTACCCATTCGACCTGATTTGCCCTTGCGCCGCCACAAACAGTCATGAGGATTATGATGACGCTGTAGCTCAAGGGGGATGGAGCGTCCTTGTTCTAGCTGGGGTACGGGGGAGGTTGCGGGTTCAAGTCCCGCCAGCGTCACCATCTCAATGAATAAAGAACGCTGGGCAGTGGTGCGGCACTATCTGAGCATCGCCAGCGTTGGCGCGACGGATTGAGGCTGCAATTTGCCAGCGCCTGCGGAGTGGCAATGATAAAGTCCGAATTGATACAGCGCATTTCTTCTCAGAATCCGCACCTGTACCAGCGTGACATTGAGAAGATTGTCAGCGCCATATTGGACGAAATTATAGAAGCTTTGCATCGCGGAGACCGAGTGGAGCTACGAGGTTTCGGATCGTTTGCGGCTAAGCTCCGGGGAGCGCGCCAGGGGCGTAACCCCCGTACCGGAGCTGTCGTCCTAGTCGCGCGGAAAGCCCTTCCCTCCTTCAAAACTGCAAAAGAAATGCGTAAGCGACTTAATCCGGATGGGATCGGGGTTTGACCGAGTGACATGAATTGTGGCTCGCCGCGCGATGAGGCCCGGCGGATTGCAGCCAATATCGCCAAGCTGCCAGATTTATTGCTGTCAAGCGGAACGACTCCGGCACGACTCCGTTCGCTTAAATAGCCGAGGCCCGCAAAAATGATCATTAAAGCAATTACTCCTGACCGCAGCAAAATCGTTATTGAGCATCGGGATCATGTTAAATACTGGACGCGGCATTTTGGGGTGACCAAAGATGAGTTGGCGCGTGCAATTGAAAGGGTCGGCAACTCAGCCGCTGCGGTTCGGAAACAACTTAGTCCCCTAAAGACGCCTACTACTTGAGGGGTTTGTTGCGGTCTTAATTGCCGCACCACCCGACTGGAACGATACTTGGGCTAAGTTGCTTTGCCACAACAGGCAGGCTGACAACAATCGGCCGCGCCAGTGGCCCCGGCTCCCTCGACAGCCCCCCAGCCCCTCGACCAGGCCGGGGTCACTCTTCACTCTCACTCTCTCGCCAATCATTCTTATTAAAACTCTGCTATGTCGTTGCGTGAGCGTACCCGCCCCGGGTTGCGACACGAACAGCGCGATCACCCGGTCATTAATCTCGAAGATTAGGCGGCCAGAACGCCGTGACAGAACGCCGCTTCCCGCCGCCCGTGGTCCGTTGACGAATCAGCTATTAGCTCTCGGCAACTTTCATAGGTTTCCGGGTGGAATGATGGACTCACGACTTGCGCTGCAAATGTATCCCGATAACGACAAAGTCCGTAGGTTCATTGCCGAGTATGCAGATATTGATCCCAAGGAAGTTACAGATGAAGCGGATTTGACTGACGATCTCGGCCTCGATTGGCTCGATCAGCTCGAGTTGATGGTAATAATCGAAGATGAATTTGTGGGCATTGATTTTTTCGCCAACACCACTGCCGCGCAGATTAACGTGGTCGGCGATCTTATCCGGTACATCGAACATCACAGTGCCGTGCTAGCTCGCCGCTCGGCCGCTTAAACTTTGGCGACGTATCGAACTAGATGCAGGCGCGGCGGACTGCAGCGAACATCGCCAAACTGCCTGAGCTTGCAGAAGCTGGTTCAAGCGGCGAGGTCAACTTCCCCGGTTTCTAACTCGTTCGGCCGCGTGGCGGAGTAAGCCAGAAATTTCGTTATCCGCGAGACCCTCCGCCCGCATCTTCCGAAGACAATCCACAATCGGCTCAACGCAGTCGCCGGCGGCTAGCTGCCTACGGAGTGAATCGT
>JBASAH010000562.1:0-9080 GCA_049650505.1 Xanthobacteraceae bacterium | reverse complement strand
GTGCCGAACCGGCGCGGGGTCTGGGCGCGCGTGGACACGACGCCGTTCGGCCACGGACGGCCCTATTCGCGAACGCAGATCATGCATTTGTTGCGCGACGCTTGGTTTACGCCGACCGGCTGGGGGGAAGCGCTTTACGTGCCGCCGATCCCGCGGCGCTGGTTTTTACGCTCGGCCGGCGCCTGGGAGCGCACCGGCGCCACTTTGTCGGCGCCGTTCGCCGGGGTACATATCGTCGAAGCAACCAAGCAGGTTTATCGCACCATTCCGGCGCGGCGTGAGCGGCGAAGACTGGTTCCGTCGCTCAAGCCGGTACTCGTGCCGTCGTCCGGCGCGACGGCGATGCGCTGAACGGGTTTCATGACAAAGGCCATGACAATGGCAATGCCAATGGCGATGACGATCAATTGCGATATGGGCGAAGGTTTTGGCCTTTATCGGCTTGGCAACGATGCGGCGCTCATGCCGCACATCAACCTCGCTAATGTGGCGTGCGGCTTCCACGCATCCGATCCTGCGATCATGCACGCAACGGTGCGGCTGGCGAAACAGCACGGCGTGAAGGTCGGCGCGCATCCCTCACTGCCGGATATGCAAGGCTTTGGCCGGCGCGCGATGGTCATCTCGCCTGACGAGGTGGAGGACCTGGTGATCTATCAGACCGGAGCGTTGAAGGCTTTTCTCGATGCCGAAGACATGCCGCTCCACCACTTAAAACCGCATGGAGCGCTCTACGGCATGGCTGCCCGCGATGAAGCCATTGCCGGCGCGATAGCCGATGCCGCGCGCGTGTTCGACGTTCCGGTACTCGGCATGGCATTCACCGCGCACGAGACCGCCTATAGGAAAAAGGGGGTCGCCATGATTGCCGAGTTTTACGCCGATCTCGAATATGACGGCGATGGCAATCTGATTCTCAGCCGCGTTCACGATGCCGTCGATCCGGCGCATGCAGCCGCCCGCGTGGTTCGCGTGATGCGCGACCACGTGGTCGCGACGACAAGCGGCCGCGATATTCCAGTACGAGCTGAGACCGTCTGCGTACACTCCGATACGCCTGCGGCAGTCAGTATTGCCGCTGAGCTCGCTAAAACGCTTCGCCAACCAGCTTTGTGATCGGAGCGCTATGATCGTCTGCGGACGAAATCATGCCGGCCACGGGTCGGCCGTGACCGCAGCAGCTTCCGACCCGACGTAGTCAGCCAGGCTTTGCGCATGATCGCGTTCGAGTGCGGCGACGATGGCGCGCTTGATCTCGGCAACAAGGCCAAGGCCGCGAAACACCAATCCGGAATAGACCTGAACCAAGCTTGCGCCGGCGCGAATTTTTCCAAGTGCGCTGGCGCCGGAATCGATGCCGCCGGCCCCGACCAACGGGAATGCGTCCTCCACGCGGACGTAAGTTTCCGCCAGCATGCGGTCTGCCAGAGCTAACAGCGGACGGCCGGACAATCCGCCGGCTTGCTGAGCCTTTGCTTTGTCGCGCAGACCGGCAGGCCGGGTCACGGTGGTGTTGCCGACGATCATGCCGTCGACCCGGCGTGCACGGGCGATACCGACCACATCGTCGAGATCGGCAAGCGCCAGATCAGGGGCGATCTTGAGCAGCACGGGCGTCGGTCCAGCATTTGGCGCCACGCGGTCGCGCGTCTCGATGACTCGCGCCAGCAAATCGTCCAGCACGGTTGCTTGCTGCATGTCGCGCAAGCCGGGCGTGTTGGGCGAGGAAATATTGACGGTGATATAGCTCGCCACTGCGGCAAAACGCCCGATCAGCCGCACATAGTCGGCGACGCGATCGGCCGCGTCTTTGTTAGCGCCGACATTGACGCCGACGATGCCGCCCGCTGGCGCCCGCGCCGCCAGGCGTCGCAGCACGGCGTCGCCGCCCTCGGAATTAAAGCCGAGCCGGTTGACGACAGCCTGATCGGCGTCGAGACGAAATAATCGCGGGCGGGGATTACCGCGCTGCGGCAGTGGCGTGATGGTGCCGACTTCGACAAAGCCGAAGCCGGCGCGAAGCAGTGCATCCGGAATCTCGGCATTTTTGTCGAAGCCGGCAGCGATTCCGATCGGGTTGGAGAAATTGAGCCCGAACACGCGCATTGCCAGCCGCTTGTCGTCTTTAGCCGGCGGCGGCATGGGTACGACTTGCAACATCCTGATCGCAAGCCGATGAGCGTCTTCGGGATCAAGCTTGTAGAGGAGCGGCCGAGCGAGCCGATCGAGTAAGCCGATCATGGCGCGAGCTCCGGCAAGGCGCGCCGGCCATTAACTTCGTCGGGCAGAGGTTGCGTCCAACGCACCGCAGCGAGTGGCAATGCGGCGTACAAATGCGGAAACAGATCACCGCCGCGCGAGATTTCCCATTTGAGCGCCGCACCCAACGCATCGGCGTTAACTGCAACGAGCAACAGATCGCGCTGCTGCGCAAAATGTTTCACCGCCGTTCCAGCGAGCTGCGCAGCGGTGGAAAAATGAATGAAGCCGTCACGGGCATCGGCGTCCGAGCCGGAATAAATTCCATTCTGCTCGGCCAGACGCCAGGATGCCCGCTCACAAATTTTGTAGATCGCCGTCACGATCAAACGTTGGGATGCGCTGCAAGTCGCGTGATAAGTCGCGTGGCAAGTCACGTGATAAGCCGCGTGACAAGGTCGCCTAACAAGTCGCGCGACCCTATCGGGCCTTGAGCGTCAAGGCAATAATTCCTATCATCGCAGGCAGGCTGATCGGCTGGCGAGGCGATGGTTAGCGAGATCGTGCTTGGCTTGAAACACCGGGACTTTGGCTTTCAAGTCGCTTGAATTGTTATAAAGCTGCCGCGTTTCGCAACCGCAGCGTTCAGGGGTGTCGATGCTGACGCATGCGCAGGTCTGGTCAGCCATTGATCGTCTCGCTGCGCGCGCCGGATTGACCGCTTCCGGGCTTGCCCGCCGCGCCGGCCTCGATCCCACGACGTTTAACAAGTCAAAGCGCGCTACCGCAGAAGGCCGCGCCCGCTGGCCTTCGACAGAATCCATCGCCAAGGCGCTCGCCGCGACCGGAATTCCACTTGAGACGTTTGTCGCGTTAATCGAGCGTGACGCCGGTGTTGCGGCACGTGCCGTACCGCTCCTCGGCTTCGCCGATGCCGGCGCGGACGGCTATTTCGACGATCGCGGCTTTCCGACCGGCGAGCGCTGGCACGCGATAGCATTCCCGGCGGTCAACGACGGGCACGCTTATGCCCTGAAAATTTCCGGCGACTCGATGGCGCCGGCCTATCGGGATGGCGACGTCATCATCGTCTCGCCTTCGGCTCCGATCCGCCGCGGTGACCGCGTGGTGGTGCGCACGAAGTCCGGCGCGATGGCCGCTCATGAGCTCAAGCGCAAAACGGCAAAATCAATCGAGCTTAAATCCCTCAATGCACAACATGGCGACCAAGTGCTGGGCGACCACGTGCTGGGGATGGCCGACATTGTTTGGATCGCCCGTATTCTATGGGCGAGCCAATAAGATCGCAGCGGCGTTTCAGGCCGATCGCGCCAGGGCGCCGTCGATCATCCCAATCGTATCGGTGATGCCATAGGCGGCGACAAATGAGCCGAAGCGCGGGCCTTTTTCCTGACCGAGCAGCACCTGATAAAGCATATTGAACCATTCGAGCGAGACGCCGGGTTTGCCATCTTTGGTTTTAATTTTGCCGGTCTTATCGAGAAACGGTTCGCGGCGGCCGACCTCGTAGACCACCTCTTGGATCGCCTCAGCCGTCGCCTGCGCCGGCAGTTGCGCAAGCGCATCGCGCAAATCCAACAGCGCGGCACGTTCCGCCATGCTCGGCGAGCGGAACTTTTTCACTGGCGCCACGAAGTCGCGATAGTAATTGATCGCATAATCGACCAGCGCGGCAAGGCGCGGGTGCGTCGCTGACGTCGCGCCCGGCCGGTAGCGGCTGATAAAGCCCCACAGCGTTTCGGCATTAGCCGCATTCGAGGCAGTGACCAGCGACAGCAGCATCGCGAACGGCACCGGATTGTCCGCTGGCGGCGGCGAACCGTTATGAATGTGCCAAACCGGATTGCCGAGCTTTTCCTTGGTTTCTTGTCGCGGATAGGCTTCGAGGAATTGTAGATAATCATCGACGTGGCGCGGGATGACATCGAAATAGAGCCGTTTGGCCGCTTTCGGCTCGCGGTACATGAACAGCGACAGGCTTTCCGGGCTGGCATAGCGCAGCCATTCTTCGATCGTCAGCCCGTTGCCTTTCGACTTGGAGATTTTTTGCCCGTTCTCATCGAGAAAAAGCTCATAGGTGAAACCTTCCGGCGGCGTACCGCCGAGCGCGCGGCCGATCTCTCCGGACAACTTTACTGAATCGATCAAATCCTTGCCGGCCATTTCGTAATCGATGCCGAGCGCGACCCAGCGCATCGCCCAATCCGGCTTCCATTGCAGCTTGCAGCGGCCGCCGGTGACAAGCGTTGTGACACGCTCGTTCCGATCCGGATGTTCATAGGTGATGGTGCCGGCTTTGACATCGTGCTCGACCACAGGCACCTGCAGGACGATTCCGCTCTGTGGGTCGATCGGCAGAAATGGCGAATAGGTCTGCGCCCGCTCTTCGCGGAGCGAGGGCAGCATGACCGCCATGACCTCCTCGAAATGCTGCAACACATTGAGAAGAGCTTTGTCGAAACGACCCGCCGTGTAACAGGCGGTCGATGACATGAATTCGTAATTGAAGCCGAATTGGTCGAGGAAACCGCGCAGCCGTGCATTATTGTGCTCGGCAAAACTGTTATGGGTACCGAAAGGATCCGGCACGCGCGTGAGCGGTTTGCCGAGATGTTGCGCTACCATCTCCTTGTTCGGAATGTTGTCCGGGACTTTGCGCAGCCCGTCCATGTCATCGGAAAATGCGATCAGCCGTGTCTTGATCTTGTCGTCGGTCAAGACACGAAAGGCATGGCGTACCATCGAAGTGCGCGCCACCTCACCGAACGTGCCGATATGCGGCAGACCCGACGGCCCGTAACCGGTTTCGAAAACGACTTCGTCTTTCGGCTTTTTCTTTAGCCGCGCGATGATCTTGCGCGCCTCCTCAAACGGCCAGGCGCGCGACAATTCAGCCAGTTCACGCAATGACACGGTCTGGGCTTCGAGCGCCGTCATGATGTTGCATAGGCTCCGCAGCGTTATGCGAACTTCGGAATCGGGACACTAGGAAGGCCGTGCCGCATCGTCAAACGCCATAGTTTCAAGACAAGTTGGTTTCAAAACGATTGGTCGCAAAAAACAGGTTGGCGTTAAAATGGACTGATCGGAAAATAGCGCAGCCACAGATCCGTGAACGCGCCCTTCTCCCATTGCCGGAATAAGGCCCAGTTCAAAGCCTGCCGCAACAGATCGTTGCCGCGTCTGACGGCAATTCCTACGCCCTCACCAAAATACCGGCTTTCCAGGAACGGCCCGCCGCGGAACGCGCAGCAGCCAGCCGATTCGGAGCCGTTGATCCAGAAGGCCAGCGTGACGCCGTCGCCGAACAACAGGTCGACGTCCTGATTGCGCAGCGCCTCGCGCGCCGCTTCCGCATTGGCGTAAGCACGCACTTCCGCCGCGGTGAACATTTCCTTGAGGAAGGCCTCATGTGCCGTACCGGCGACAACGGCGATCTTTTTGCCCTCGACCAGTTCGGGCAGCACGTCTCGCATCGGATTGTCAACACGGGCAACGAAGCGAGCCGGCGTCCGATAATAGGGATCGGTAAAATCGACGCGTCGGCGGGTCGTCGACGTTATGGCGATCGATGCGATTACGGCATCGCCTCGATTATCATCGAGTGCATCGAGCAACAGGTCGAAACGACGTGCCTGAATCGTGCAGGACGTTTTGATTTCATCGCAGAGCTGCCGCGCCAGATCGATATTGAATCCGGTCGGATTGCCATCCGGACCAGCGTAATTGAACGGCGGATAATCGAGTTCGGTAAGGAAGCGGATCGATTGGATGCGTGAAAGGTCCGGCCGTTCGGGCCGTCTCCGCGGGTCCCAGAAGCCTGGAACACCGGCGCCCACGGGCAGTGCAACGCCGTCCTGCGCCGATGCCCGAGGGGTGCTGCCAAGCAGGCCCGCCGCGGCGGTGAGTAGCATTGCCGCTAACGCCAATTGCGGCGCCGGCCGAAGAAGGTGCCGCCGCATTAGCGATCCTGCTTGCATTGGTTTGGAGGCAAAGATGCGACGCGAGACTCATCACATCGGTGAGAACCGAGGGCCATCAGAAATAACGCCGCAGATCGGCGGCTTCCGCCTCTGGCGTTCGATTCACGTTGAATGGCGCGACGAAACGGCCATCCTTGTCCATCAGATAGACCAGTGCCGTGTGGTCCATCGTATAGTCGCCGTTATCGAGCGGCACTTTTTTGGCATAGACGCGATAGGCCTTAAGCGCCGCATTGACCGACGTTTGATCGCCAGTCAGGCCACGCAAATGCGGATCGAAATTCGATAGGTAGTCCTTGATCACCGCGGGCGTATCGCGCTCAGGATCGACAGTGATGAATACCGCTGCAGTGCGATCGGCGTCGGGCCCGAGCGTATGCATCAGCTGCGACATCTCGAACAAAGTAGTTGGGCAAATGTCGGGACAGTGTGTGAAGCCGAAGAACACCAGGAAAGGACGTCCCTTCAGGTCCTGATCGCTGACCGGCTTGCCGTTCTGATCCTCGAGATGGAATGGGCCGCCGACCGCGGCGATCGCGGGGCCGACCGGCGCGGGGGCGCGGCCGGTGACGAAGATGATCGCGCCGAAAAACAAGAACAGCCCGCCGAGAAACGCGGCGAGCAAAAGCATGACGCGGGATGCATTCACCTTCATGAGCTACTTGCCGTCAGCCAAAGCACATCGAAAAGCCGGCGCGTATCGTTTCGAAAAATACCGTGGTGCCGTAATGCGCCCATAGCAGGCCCGTGCCGGCGAGCGCCAAGGCGACGAGCGCACTGATGGCGAACAACGGTGCAGAAAGGCGTGGCCGTGCAATAGTTTCAGGCATGGCAATCATTCCGGCCCGGTTTAGATAGGCCGGAATTCGTCTGCCGACAACGGCGAAAAGCACCGCAGGCGTTGCGGTGCCCAGCCGGTTTTCTGCGCAACGCCTACTGACAGATCGGATAGAGCGCGCTTAATTCCGGGCCGCGCATCACGATCATTTGCGGACGCAGTCCGCCGTGCCGATTGATCCAGGCGCGGATCGACGGCGGATAGAGCCGCATTACGAGCGCACTGCCCTGGCGGGTCGGCACCAGCGAACGCGAGGCGTCGTTGTAATAGGACGCCGCGTGGAAGCCCAAAGCGGCACGCCGGGTGATGCAAACGCGATCCCGCGGGACGATTCCAGTAAATAAAGTGCAGGCCGACAGGCACGGCCCGTCGATGACGATCCGCTGGCCGGAATCGCGAATCTCGGTGAATTTCTGGACATACGAGGAAACCTCGCCCCCCGGGTCGCCGACGATTCGCACGTCCGCCGATGCCGCGCACGTCACAAGGGCCGACGCGATGGCGCCGGCCAGGATTGCTAGCCATTTCATGGAATAACCCTCTCCCCTCAATCAAGGAGCGGTATTACCGGGCATTGTGGCAAGAGTTCGGGGATTCCCGGTCTTTATGCAGAAAAGCTATTGCCGCTGACGCACCCCCCGGTGGAAAACGGTGCTATAAGGCGCGGCAAGTCAAAACTCGGATCGGTTCCCCTCCGCCCAGCAAAACGTTCAGTGAGTGCTGACAATGGACACGTCGGTTGCACGCAAACCCAATATTCCCGATTTCGCTACGGCCTATTACCTGCTCGAAGGGCTAAATGAGATCGGCATCGATTACCTGTTCTGTAATTTTGGCACGGATCACGCGCCAATTATCGACGAAATGGCGCATCGCCGCAGGCGTGGCGAACCGATGCCGACGATTGTGCGCTGTCCACACGAGAATACCGCAGCGCATATGGCGGCCGGTTATGCGTTGGTGACCGGCCGCGGCCAGGGCGTGCTGGTGCACGTCGATGTTGGCACGGCAAATACCGCAAACGGCATGCACAACCTGTTTCGCAGCCGCCTGCCCGTGCTGCTTATGGCGGGCAAGGCGCCCTATACGGTCAATGACGAACTCGTCGGCTCGCGCGACACCTATGTGCATTTCGTGCAAGAGCCGTTCGACCAAGCCAGTCTGGTGCGGCCATACCTGAAATGGGAGTGGACGTTGCCGTCCGGCGTAGTGGTCAAGGAGGCCTTGCGGCGCGCCGTCTCGATCATGCAGAGCGAGCCGTGTGGTCCGGTCTATCTCATGATGCAGCGGGAAACCCTGACGCAGCACTGGCGCGCCGAGGAGATCCGCCGCTACACCGCCGAGCAATTTGCCGCCACTTGCGGCGGCGGTGGCGATCCGGAGCTTGTCGCCGCACTCGCCGACCGGCTGCTCAAAGCGGACAACCCGATCCTGATCACCGGCTATGCCGGACGCCACGAGCGTGGCTCGCGCGCAATCGACGCGCTCGCGCAATTCGCCGGTATCGCCGTGTACGAAGCCAATATGACCAACAATATCTCGCATGACAGCCCGTGTTTTGTCGGGTTCAGCGCCGATAAGGCGGTGCCCGAGGCGGATGTTGGGTTGCTCGTCGACGTCGACGTGCCGTGGTTCCCGAGCGACGTGCAGGCGAACGAGAAAACGTTCTGGGCCCATATCGATATCGACACGCTCAAGCCGGGCTCGCCGATGTGGACGTTCCCCGGCAGCATGCGCATGCAAGGCGACAGCGGCCGCATCCTCGAACAGGTGCTCGAGGCGCTGAAAGCCAAAGCTTCACCGCGCTTCAAAGAGGCCGTGGCGGCGCGTTTGAAGCGCATCAAAGCGGCGCGCGAGGATCGCATTGCGCGCGCGGCAAAGCTCGCGGCTGACAAAGGCAAACCCGGCGCCATCAATCCACATTACCTGACGGCGGAGCTGGCTAAGCTGCTTGACGATCAGGACATGATTTTCAACGAAGCCGTGACCAATGCGGCCGCGGTGCTCATGCAGATACCCCGCCGCGTCCCCAACACGAC
>JBASAH010000561.1:0-24350 GCA_049650505.1 Xanthobacteraceae bacterium | reverse complement strand
GGCGATGACCGACCAGCAGATCCGTGGGCTTTATGAGGACGGCAGCTATGAGGTTGTCCCCCATGACGGGATGCGCCGCACGATCGCGGCGCGGCTTACCGCTTCGGTGCAGACGATCCCACATTTTTACCTGACGGTTGACTGCGACATCGGCAAGCTTTTGCAAGCGCGCGAGGAGATCAACGACGCGGCGCCGAAGGACAAAGACGGCAAGCCTGCATACAAACTCTCGGTCAACGATTTCGTCATCAAAGCGCTGGCGCTCGCGCTACAGCGCGTGCCCGACGCGAATGTGAGCTGGACCGAAGGCGGTATGCTCAAGCACAAGCATTCCGACATCGGCGTGGCGGTGGCGATGCCGAACGGATTGATCACTCCCATCGTGCGCAATGCCGAGACCAAATCGCTATCCGCTATTTCCAACGAGATGCGTGAGCTCGCGGTGCGGGCGCGGGACCGCAAGCTCAAGCCGCACGAATATCAGGGCGGCACCACGGCAGTATCGAATCTCGGCATGTATGGGATCAAGGATTTCACCGCCGTGATCAATCCACCGCATGCGACGATCCTCGCGGTCGGCGCCGGCGAGGAACGCGCAGTGGTGCGCAACGGCACGATCGAAGCCGCTCATATCATGAGCGTGACCATGTCGTGCGATCATCGCGCCGTCGATGGCGCGCTCGGCGCGGTGCTGATCGGCGCGTTCAAAGCGCTGATCGAAAATCCGGTGATGATGCTGGTGTAGGTATCAACGCGGGTCGAGCCCTTTGGCGCGGAACACCGCGGCAGCTTTGCCCGATCGCAAGCTCTGGATCAGCGCTCTGCTCATTTCCGCGTTTTTGTTCCCGGCCATGATGCCGGCGGCAAATTCGGTGACCACGTTGAGATCGCCGGGGAGGACTCCGATGATTTCAATACCGGCGACGTGCAGCAATTCCGGTTTCTGCTGTACCGCAAGCTCGGCCTCGGCAGTTAGAAGCAGCTCACCGGAAAATCCGCCGGCCGGCGGATATTTGGTCTTCGGCTTCATCTGTTCGGCAATGCCCATGCGCTCGAGCAGCTTGGCGAAATAAACGCCGCTGGCGCCGCCGGCCGCTGGCTCGCTATAGGCGATGGATCGCGCCTTGAGCAGCGTCGCTTTGAGCGCTTCCGGCGTCGAAATGTCCGGCTTGGGCCCGCCAGCCTTCACCGCGATGGCGACGCCGGACCCGGCCAGCGTGACGTCGGAGCCGGCCGCGATCTTTCCCTGCTTACGCAACGCATCGATCCCGGCACGGCTGAGAATCAATACGTCCGCTGTTTCGCCGGCCTCGATGCGCGCCACCAGCATCGGTGCGGTGCCCCAGGTAACTGCGAGCGGGCAGGAATTTTCTTTCTCGAAAATTCGAAACAATTGTTCGGCGGCGCTGCGCATGCCGATGCTGCTGTAGACCTTGAGTTCCGCCATTCGTCATCCTTCTTGCGTCACTTTATATCGCGTGCGAATGAGCGGGCGAAGCGGAAACAGAAGGGGTCACGGCCTATATGGAAGACTTGGTCGCCGGCTACCGCCGTTTTCGCGCCGGCACTTGGCGCAACGAGCGCGCGCGCTTTGACGCGTTGAGCAAATTCGGACAGAAGCCGCGCGCACTCGTAATCGGCTGTTCGGATAGCCGTGCCGATCCGCAAATGGTGTTTAATGCGGCGCCCGGCGAGCTTTTCATTGTCCGCAACGTCGCCAATCTCGTACCGCCCTATGGACCGGACGACCAGCCGCACGGAATTAGCGCTGCAATCGAATTTGCGGTGCGAGCACTCAAGGTCCCGCAGATCATCGTGATGGGGCATGCAATGTGCGGCGGCATCCAAGCGCTCCTAAATGGTGCCCCGGCGGAAGTATCCGATTTCGTCGCGCAATGGGTGCGCATCGCCGAACCGGCCCGCGTGCGCGCAATGACGGTGCCAGTGCAATGCCGCCAGGATTTTTGCGAGCACGAGTCGGTGCGGCTTTCACTCGAAAATCTGATGACCTTCCCTTGGGTCACAAGCGAGATTAACGCCGGGCGTCTTAAGCTCCATGGCTGCTTTTTCGATATCCGTTCCGGTATTCTGGAGCGCCTTGGCGGCGATGGCGTTTTTCGCTCCGTAACTGATTGATGCTTCCGGGTTTCTACAATGCGCAACGGGCGTGGTCCGTTCCGCGCTCGACGGAGTACCTACCGCAGACAAAAGCGGATATGGGTAAGCACGGCTTGGCCGCGTTTCAGTGAGGACTAATGGCTGACAACAATTTTGACATCATCATCATCGGTTCGGGCCCCGGCGGTTACGTCACCGCCATTCGTGCCGCGCAACTTGGGTTCAAGACCGCGATCATCGAGCGCGACTATCTCGGCGGCATCTGTCTGAATTGGGGCTGCATCCCAACTAAGGCGCTCTTACGTTCGGCCGAGATCTTGCACTATCTCCAGCACGCCAAGGATTACGGACTTTCAGCCGGCGAAGTGACCTACGATCCTGCCGCCGTGGTGAAACGCTCGCGCGCCGTGGCGAAGCGGCTCAATGACGGCGTCGGTTTTCTGATGAAGAAAAACAAGGTCGCCGTAATCTGGGGCGAGGCTTCGATCGAGGCGCCTGATAAAGTGACGGTGAAGGCGAGCCGCAGTGAAGCGCCCAAGGGCGCGCTCGGTCCCGGCTCCTATCAAGCCAAGCATATCATCATCGCCACCGGGGCGCGGCCGCGCGTCCTGCCGGGCATCGAGCCGGACAAGAAATTGGTCTGGACCTATTTCGAGGCGATGGTGCCGGACCGTGTGCCGAAGACGCTCCTTGTCGTCGGTTCGGGCGCTATCGGCATCGAGTTCGCATCCTTCTATCGCACGCTCGGCGCCGAGGTGACCGTGGTCGAGGTGTTGCCGCAAATCCTGCCGGTGGAGGATGGCGAGATCGCGGCTTTCGCGCGCAAGAGTTTTGAAAAGCAGGGCATCAAAATCTTCACCGCCGCCAAGGTGACCAAGCTCGAAAAGAAAACCGATGCGGTCACCGCCACGATCGACGACGGCAAGGGCGGCACGCAAACGCTCACTGCCGAGCGCGTCATCACGGCGGTCGGCGTGGTCGGCAATATCGAAAATCTCGGATTGGAAAAACTCAGCGTGAAAACCGACCGCGGCGCGATCGTGATCGACGGCATGTGCAAGACCAACGTGCCCGGGATTTACGCCATCGGCGATGTCGCCGGTCCGCCGCTTCTGGCGCACAAAGCCGAGCATGAAGGGGTGATCTGCGTCGAAGCCATCAAGGGGCTGCATCCGCATCCGATGGACAAGCTATTAATTCCCGGCTGCACCTATTGCTCGCCACAGATCGCGTCTGTCGGCCTGACCGAACAGGCCGCCAAAGACAAGAAGCTCGACATCCGCGTCGGGCGCTTTCCGTTCGTCGGCAATGGCAAGGCGATCGCGCTCGGCGAGGATCAAGGCCTCGTCAAAGTAATTTTCGACAAGAAGACCGGGCAGCTTCTCGGCGCCCATATGATCGGCGCCGAGGTTACCGAATTGATCCAAGGCTATGTGGTGGCGATGAATCTCGAGACTACCGAAGAAGAGCTGATGCACACCGTGTTTCCGCATCCGACGCTGTCGGAAATGATGAAGGAAGCGGTGTTGGATGCGTATGGGCGGGTGTTGAATATTTAGATGCGGGCCCGTTCGCGGGGAAAAGCTTCGCTCAGCCGACCAATCCAGCCATTGGCTTGATCGCTTCGCTGCCCGGAAAGACGGTCCGCGCCAGCACTCGCTCGTCGGCCCGCAGGTGGTCTCGCAGTACCCCCTTGAGCACGGCGCGCAGATCGGTGGTCGGCTTGAGATCGCGGTTCTCGTAGAGATCGGCGGGTTTCAGCCCCGGCCAATCGGCGATGACGCGGCCGCCCTTTAACGCACCGCCGACTAGAAGCGCGACCGTCGCGGTGCCATGGTCGGTACCGTCGGTGCCGTTGATACGGGCGGTGCGGCCAAACTCGGTCGCGAGCGCGACCACGGTTTCGCGCCAAGCCGTGCCCATGTTGGATTTGATCGCGGCCAGCGCCTCGTCCAGCGCCCCGAGCAATTGCGACAAGCGGCCTTGTGCGATGCCTTCGTTGAAATGGGTGTCCCAGCCATCGAGCGCGAGCGCGCCGATGCGCGGGCCGTCCGCTCGCGCTAAAAACTTCGCGGCGGTGCCCGCCGCTTCGGCAAAATAGGCCCGCACTTGCGCCGGACCGGCCGGACCGGGTTTTTGCGCCATGCCGTCGGACTGTTGGAGAGCGCCGAGCTTGGAATTGTCTTCAAGCACGCCCGCGAATTTGGCGTCGCAATCGCGGTAAAGCGCAAGAAGCCGCTGTACCGTATCTTCACTCGCCGGCATCACGCGCTGCGGCGACCAGGACAAGACTGGGGCCGGGCCGCGCACCACAAGCGGCGTTACCGGTCCGACGGCGAATAATCTGCTGCCGCGCGGATCGACGCGCCCGGCGGGCGCCAAGTCCGCTAACGCGCGATTGAGCCAGCCGCTCTCGCTTGGGCCAGGCTTTGGCAAACCGCTCTCTAACAGATCCTGGCCGTCGAAATGCGAGCGTTCGCGATAGGGCGTGGCGCTGGCATGAACAATGATCGCTTCGTTTTCTTGGAACATGCGATGCAGATTCGGCATCGCCGGATTGAGCGCGAACAAGTCGTCGAGCTTGAGCGCTGGCATTTTGCCGTCGAGCGTCAGCGCGTTGTCGCCGCGCAGCGCCAGCCAATCCGCATCACCGACCGGTGCGACCGTGGCAAGGCCATCCAGCGCGCCGCGTAGAATGATCGTGAGAAATCGTGGGTCGCGCCCTTCGGCTTGCGCAAGTTTCGGCAAATGCGCCCAAGCGAACAGCGTTCCGGAGGCGAGCAACAGTTGGCGGCGGGACGCTGCGTGCGGGCTCATGGTCATCTCCGCAGAAATTCGGGCGCCATCGCCAGGAGCGCCAAGGCCTGGCTGCGGCTTTCGGCATGCGCGATCGTGCTCCGCGTTTGCGCCGAGGCGAGGGGCCCGAGCCCGCTGTCGAGGAGCGCCAATGGGTCGGCATGTGGCGCGCGGCCGGCAAATTCGGTGGCGATGTCGATGCGGCGCGGTATGCCGTCAATCCATGCCGCTTCGGCATCCGAATAGCCGTTCGGCGCCGGCGGCCGCCACAATGGCGCGCCGAGGGCGGCCTGCGCATTCATGATGCGGCCGATCGGAATCTCGGCTTGCGCGCCGGTGAGACGAATAACGCCCGCGATCCACTCGGCCGGCGGTTTTAGCTTTGTCCGCGGCGCGGCCCAGGATTCATCTGACGTGATCAAAGTTCTGGCAACCTCTTTCAAATCGCCATCGGTGGCGACGAAAGTCTTCGTCAATTTGGTCACCAGCGTCGGCGGCGGATCATCGGCGATAAAATGCCTGGCGAGCTTCTCGCTGATGTGCTGCGCCGTCGCCGGATGCCGCGCCAGATCGGCGAGCACGCCGCGGCCTTGATCGACCCCGCCATCGGAATACCGCTTGCGGAGAACCGTCTGGTCGCCTGGTTCATGCAGACGCCTCATGAAAACAAATTCGCCGCCATGCGCCGGGTCGTCCGGCCTGATCCAGGTCCAACCTGTGATGACCTTCGCAAGACTTGTGACGTCGGCTTGGCTATAGCCGCTGTGAACGCCAAGTGTATGCAATTCAAGAGTCTCGCGTGCCAAATTCTCGTTGAGGCCCTTGTCGCGATTGATACCGGCGATCGAGTCCGCGCCCATCGATTGCACATTGTCGAGATAGAGCAGCATCGCTGGATGGCTTTTGACGGCCTGCAAAAGATCGGCGAATCGACCGAGCACATGCGGGCGTATCGCCTCGCGCTCATAGGCGCCGACCATCGCCGCGTCCTTGTCGGCGGAAACGCAGAAATGGTTCGACCAGAACCAGACCAGGCGTTCGACAAAACCCATATCGGCGCTAGCAGCGGTATCGAAGCGTGCCTTGGCTTCGGCGAGAATGATTTGCTGAGGCAGCGGGACTTTTAGGGGTGGCGCGCCAGAGTCCGAGCCGGGTGCTTGCACGGCCTCAGCCATTGTCTGAGCCTGATTTTCGCCGCCTGTGGCGACTTCCTTTTGCAGACGCAAGGCAAGCTTTTGTTGCGCCCTACGCTCGGCGCGAAAGTCGAACACCTCGCGTGCCGCTTCGGCGCTGGAGATCAAATTTGGCGTGTCGAGGCGACCGGCGCCCGGCCGCTCCAGATCGGCAAGCAGCGCGCCGCGCGGATCGGCCGCAATCGCCGTTATCGCATTGCCGGCTGGACCAAAACCGAATCTGTGCAGGCCGAGCGCTGCCGCATTTTTTCCGGAACTTGGCACGCCGTTTGCGCTCATGGAATCGTCTAGAACGCGTACGCCCCGCACAGCATCAACAAACTTTTTATTGTGGCAAAAGTTGCGCTGCCTAACTCGAAAAGCGCTGACAAAACATTACGATCCGTTCATCTGAGGCTCGCGACATGCCAACAGCTTGCGGCACCGCATCCGCCGCCGTAAGTATCATTGGCGGTCCGATATCCGCACGGAACCTGCTGACGCGATGGCCGTATTGATCGATAGCGTTGCTGAACCGCGCCGCCCGCGTCATCCCGAAAAGGCGCATCGGCCCGATCAGCCTGTGCTACCCAAGCCCGATTGGATTCGCGTCAAGGCGCCGGTTTCGCCCGGTTACCTCGAGACGCAGGGGATTGTCCGCGCCAATGGCCTGCACACCGTGTGCGAAGAGGCCAGTTGCCCGAATATCGGCGAATGTTGGGACAAAAAGCACGCCACGTTTATGATCATGGGCGACACATGCACCCGAGCGTGCGCGTTCTGCAACGTCAAGACCGGACTGCCCGGGCCACTCGATCCGGCCGAACCCGAGCACGTAGCCCAAGCGACAGCAAAGCTCGGCCTGACGCATGTTGTCGTGACCTCGGTCGATCGCGACGATCTCGACGATGGCGGAGCGGCGCATTTCGCCGCGGTCATTCGCGCCATCCGTGGCCGCTGCCACAAGACCTCGATCGAGGTGCTGACGCCGGATTTTCTGCGCAAGGAGGGCGCAGCCGAAATCGTGGTCGCCGCGCAGCCGGACGTGTTTAATCATAATCTTGAAACCGTGCCGTCGAAATACGTCACTGTGCGACCGGGCGCACGCTACTTCGCTTCGATTCGCCTATTGCAACGCGTAAAGGAAATAGATTCCGAAATCTTCTCCAAATCCGGAATCATGGTTGGCCTTGGCGAACAGCGCAACGAAGTCCTGCAAGTGATGGATGATTTGCGTGCCGCCGACGTCGATTTCCTCACCATCGGGCAATATCTGCAGCCCTCGCGCAAACATCATCCGGTGATGCGTTTCGTGCCGCCAGACGAGTTCAAGGAACTCGCGGCGATTGCCTATGCCAAAGGCTTCTCCATGGTTTCGGCAAGCCCGCTGACGCGCTCGTCGCACCACGCGGGCGACGATTTTGCCCGGCTGAAGGCGCTCCGAACTCCCCACCGATAATGCCGCAGTTCTCGACCAAGCGGCATGTGCAACATTCCGCGTCCGAAATGTTCGACTTGGTCGCCGATGTCGAACACTATCCGGAGTTCGTACCGTTGTGCCGGTCGCTGCGGGTGCGCAAGCGATCCACCGATTCCGCGGGCCGAGACGTCGTCATCGCCGACATGACGGTTGCCTACAAGCTTATCTACGAGACATTCACCAGCCGCGTCACGCTCGACCGTCCGGGCCTTGAGATTCTCGTCGAATATCTCGAGGGGCCGTTTCGCAAAATGAATAACCGCTGGAGATTTCATTCGGCGGGGCCGGACTCCTGCGACGTGGAATTTTTTATCAGTTACGAATTTCGCAGCCGTGCGCTCGGTCTTCTCATGGGGGCCATGTTCGATGCCGCCTTTCGGCGCTTTTCCGCGGCATTCGAACGGCGCGCCGATCAAATCTACAGCGCCAAAGCCGGCTAAGCCGCCGCGGTGGATGCTGGTTGTTGTTCGGCGAGATGCACCAACAGCGTCAGCGCCTCCACCACCGAGCGTTCACGTACAAGGCGGCGTCCGATTTTTCCGAACAAGCGTCGTCGCTTCAGTATCTTTCCGTCGCGGCTCGCGACGGCAAAGTGAACAAGACCAACAGGTTTTTGTTTCGAGCCGCCCGCCGGACCGGCAATGCCCGTGACCGATACCGCCAAATCGGCGCCCGATCGCTTGAGCGCGCCCTTCACCATTGCGGCGGCGGTCTCGCCGCTGACGGAGCCATAACGGAGCAAGGTCGCGGCTGGGACGCCAAGCAGCTTTTGTTTTGCCGCGTTCGAATAGGTCACGAAGCCGCATTCTACGACATCCGAAGATCCCGCGATCGCGGTAAGTGCCGCCGCCACTAATCCGCCAGTGCAGGATTCTGCGGTCGCGAGACGCATACCGCGCGCCCGGCATAGCTCGAGCACCTGCTGTGCCAAGCTGCGTTGGCCTTGCTCGCTCATCCGGAGTTCCACGGCAGCCGTATCGTAGCGGTTGCCATCGCAAAAATTCCCTCGCCGCGCCCGGCGAAGCCCAGCTTTTCGCTAGTGGTCGCTTTGACGGCCACTCGTTCCACCGGAATGTCCGCAATAGCGGCAACACGCGCGCGCATGGCGTCGCGGTGCGGCGAAACACGCGGCGCCTCGCAAACGATCGTAACGTCAAGATGCGCGATCATGCCGTTGCGCGCGCGTACGCGCTCGCAGGCAAACTTAAGGAAACCATCCGATGCTGCGCCCTTCCACTGCGGATCGCTTGGCGGAAAATGGGCGCCGATGTCGGCTTCGGCGAGCGCGCCGAGAATGGCGTCTACCAAGGCATGCAATGCGACATCGGCGTCAGAATGGCCAGTCACGCCGCGCGAATGCGGAATGCGAATGCCGGCCAGCATGACGTGATCCCCGTCGGCAAAAGCGTGGACGTCGAAACCGTTGCCGGTCCGCACGTCCGATAATGCCGCTAGCCGTGCAATTTCCGCGCGCTCAAAATCGTCAGTAGTCGTCACTTTGACGTTGCCGGATTCGCCTTCGAAAACACTGACCCGCTGACCGGCCCATTCGGCCAGGGCTGCATCGTCGGTGAAAGTCTCGTATTGCGCCGCGGCCGCGCGTCGATGCGCTTCGAGGATTGGCTTGAAAGAAAAAGACTGCGGCGTTTGGACAATTCGTATTTGGCTGCGGTCAAGCGTCTGGGTAACCAAGGCGCGATTATCGATGGTTTTAACGGTGTCGACGAGTGCCACGCCCGGCACTGCTGCGCCAGTGGCGCGACCGGCAGCGATTGCGCGCTCGATCAGTCCGACGCTGACAAACGGGCGCGCCGCATCGTGAATGAGAACGAGCGCGGGAGGGCGGTCCGCCAAGGCTTCCAGACCAGCCCGAACGGATGCTTGTCGGGTGGCGCCGCCTGCGACCGGCGGTAACAGCTTGTTCAATCCCGCGATGGCGCGTTGATAAATCTTGTCGTCGTTCGGATTGATGACCGGCTGCACTGAGTCGATCTGCGGGTGGCTAAGAAAGGCCCGCAGCGTTGACCGGATCATCGGCTCGCCGGCAATCGGCCGGTATTGCTTGGGCACATCGCCCGGGGCTCGTTCGCCGCGCCCCGCCGCCACGATTACAGCCGCGACCGTATCGGTCATGAAAATCGACGCTCCGCTGGTCTTCGCTTTATCGCATGTCCGCGCGCGGGCGAATGGGGTGGCCGGAACTGGTTTGGGACAAGCTTGTCCCCGAGTAAAATGCTTGGATATTGCACTGCAGCACTTGCACGAAGGCTAAATTTGGCTAAACTATATGCACTGTTGCACCGCCGCCTAATTCGTGTGCAGCCGGGTTTACCAATCTGCACTTTGGATATGGAAATAGCCAACCCGCGTTGTGCGGGGTCAGGTGACTCGGGTGTCGTAAAATGAGCGCCGTTGAGGCCCTGTTAGCCGGAACACCGGCAGATGCCGTGCTCAACGCTTTGCCCCATCCGGTCATTGTTGTGGCGGCCGACGGCAAGGTGGTCGAGGCCAACGCGGCCGCCGAAGCCTTTTTCGAGGTTTCGCTGCCGCTACTACGGCGTCACTCTCTGCGCGAGCTAGTGCCGTTCGGCAGCCCCTTGCTCGTACTGGTCGAGCAGGTGCGCAGGCGCGGTGCGGCAGTGAACGAATACAAAGTCGATCTCGGCACGCCGCGCAATCCCGGTGATCGGCTGGTCGACCTGCACGTCGCGCCACTGCCGGAGCAGCCGGATTACGTCGTCGTGATGCTGCAAGAGCGCACCATTGCCGACAAGATGGACCGCCAACTCACGCATCGCGGCGCTGCACGTTCGGTAATCGCGCTTGCCGCGATGCTCGCCCACGAGATCAAGAATCCGCTGTCCGGCATTCGCGGCGCGGCGCAACTGCTCGAACAATCGGTTGACGACGACGACCGCACGCTGACGCAACTGATTTGCGAAGAAGCTGACCGCATCGTGAAGCTGGTCGACCGCATGGAGGTGTTTAGCGACGAGCGGCCGGTCGAACGCGAGCCGATCAACATTCACGTCGTGCTCGATCATGTGAAACGCTTGGCACAATCGGGCTTCGCCCGGCACATCAAGTTCGCTGAGGATTATGACCCGTCGCTGCCCCCGGTCCTCGGCAACCGCGACCAGCTCGTTCAAGTGTTCCTGAATCTGATCAAGAATGCGGCCGAAGCGATCGGTGAAACGGCGAGCGGCGGCGAGATCGCACTGTCAACCGCATTTCGGCCGGGCGTGCGCCTGTCGCTGCCGGGCGCCAATACGCGCGTTTCGCTGCCGCTCGAATTCTGCGTCAGGGACAATGGACCGGGAGTGCCCGATGAACTGATGCCACACTTATTCGATCCGTTCGTAACCACAAAGCCGACCGGATCGGGCCTTGGCCTTGCGCTGGTTGCGAAAATCGTCGGCGACCATGGCGGCATCATCGAATGCGAGTCGCAACCGCGACGCACGATCTTTCGTATCCTCATGCCGAAATACGCCGCGACCTTGAGCGGCGAAGGCGGCCAGCTGGAGAGCCGCGCTCGAGCGCAAGGGAATCATTGATGCCCGAAGGAAGCATCCTCATCGCGGACGACGATGCGGCGATCCGGACTGTGCTGAACCAGGCGCTGTCGCGCGCCGGTTATGAAGTGCGTTCCACCGGCAATGCCGCCACGCTGTGGCGCTGGATCAGCCAAGGGGACGGCGACCTAATCATCAGTGACGTGCTTTTGCCGGATGAGAGCGCCTTCGATCTCTTGCCGCGCATCAAAAAAGCAAGGCCAGACCTGCCAATCATCGTGATGAGCGCCCAGAACACGTTCATGACCGCTATTCGGGCTTCCGAGCGCGGAGCGTACGAGTACCTGCCCAAGCCATTCGATCTCAAGGAGCTGATTGCGATCGTCGGCCGCGCGCTTTCGGAGCCGAAGGAGAAGCCGCGCCCCGCGCCCAAGTCGGAGGAGTTCGAGTCGATTCCGCTGGTCGGCCGCTCACCGGCCATGCAGGAAATCTATCGCGTGCTGGCACGCTTGATGCAGACCGATCTAACGGTGATGATCTCGGGAGAGTCCGGCACCGGCAAAGAATTGGTGGCGCGGGCACTGCATGATTATGGCAAACGCCGCAGCGGGCCGTTCGTCGCAATCAACATGGCCGCGATTCCGCGCGACCTTATCGAATCCGAATTGTTCGGCCACGAGAAGGGTGCTTTCACTGGCGCCAATAGCCGCAGCTCGGGCCGTTTTGAGCAAGCCGAGGGCGGCACGCTCTTCCTCGATGAGATCGGCGACATGCCGATGGAAGCGCAGACGCGACTGCTGCGCGTACTGCAGCAAGGCGAGTATACGACGGTCGGCGGCCGCACTCCCATCAAAGCCGATGTCCGCATCATCGCCGCAACCAACAAAGATCTGCGCCAGCTCATTCAACAGGGTCTGTTCCGCGAAGATCTGTTCTTCCGGCTTAACGTCGTGCCGCTGCGGCTACCTCCGTTGCGCGAGCGCAGCGAGGATATTCCCGATCTAATCCGGCATTTCTTTGCTTTGGTGGAGCGGGAGGGTTTGCCGCCGAAGCAGATCGATCAAGCGGCGCTCGAGCGCCTCAAGCGCCATCGCTGGCCGGGCAACGTGCGGGAACTCGAAAATCTGGCGCGCCGGCTTGCTGCGCTTTACCCCCAAGAGACGATCACCGCCGGCGTTATCGACGCGGAGCTATCTCAACCCGCCCTGGCGGCCCCCGGCGAGAGCCACAGCGGCGATGAGAACCTGTCCAACGCCGTCGAACGTTACCTGGCGAGGTATTTTTCTGGATTCGACGGCGAACTGCCGCCGCCCGGCCTGTATCACCGCATTCTGCGCGAGGTCGAAGGTCCGCTACTCTCTGCTGCGCTTGCCGCTACGCGTGGCAACCAGATCCGTGCCGCCGATCTTCTCGGCGTCAACCGCAACACTTTACGTAAGAAAATCCGCGACTTGGACCTTCAGATCTATCGCACTGGCAACGGCTAGAAAGCGCGGCATAAATTCCCCTGTGCCGTCCTGCCGGATCGCCTAGTTATTGTCGCAATCGGGCAACATTGTTGTATAAAAGCATCACTCGGGTGGGTGGGCGCAGCAATTTTCATTGCTCATCCCGTCGTTTTTTCACCTCACGGGACAGGGTCCGGACCATTTAACATGGCGACTGTCGACCAAGTTGCCGCGCTCGATCCAGCGGGCACTACGCCTGTGCCCGTTGTTTCCCGGCTGATTGGAGCCTGCGCGGTCGGCGTGGCGCTCCTATCCGCCACCGCGACCTTCCTGGTGCTTGCCGGCCTTACGCCGATCGCCCCCGTCCATGAAGTCGTAGTCGAGCTTCTGCTCGGCAATGCCATTACTGGATTGCTGTTGCTCGGCATAATCGGACGCGAAGTCTGGAAAGTCATACAGGCACGCCGCCGCGGTCGGGCAGGATCGCGCCTTCACGTTCAAATCGTCGGGCTCTTCGCGGTGATCGCGGCGGTGCCGACCGTCCTCGTCTCCGTGGTCGCCAGCACGACGTTGGACCGCGGGCTCGATCGTTTCTTCTCGACGCGCACCCGCGCCATGATCGAGCAATCGCTGATCGTCGCCAACGCTTATGTCAGCGAGCATGCCGACGCGATCCGCGGCGACCTGTTGGCCATGGCTTACGACCTCGGCCGCGCCAAGCCGATATTCGATCAGGACCGCGATCAATTCCAGAAAATCATCAGCGCCCAAGCTGCCGGCCGCAGCTTATCTGCTGCGTTGCTGATTAAGTCGGATGGTTCGACAGTCGATCGGGCCGGCGTAACCGTGGATAAGAAAGTCGTCTTGCCAACGGCCGACCTGCTTGCCGAAGTCAATGAGACCGAGCCGCGCGTTGCCCTGATCCCCGAAGACAATCATCTCGCCGCCGTGGTCAAGCTGCGCGGTTATGACGACATGTACCTGTACGCGGCGCGGATTCTCGATCCGCGCGTCGTCGCACAGTTGCGCGCAACTCAGGACAGTGTCGGCGAATTTGCCAATCTCGAGGCGCGTCGCCTTGGCATCCAGATCGCGTTCGGACTGATGTTTGCGGTCATCGCGCTCATTGTGCTGCTTTCGTCGGCTTGGCTCGGATTGGATTTTGCCAACCGGCTGGTTGCGCCCATCCGTCGTTTGATCGGCGCCGCGAATGTGGTGTCGACCGGCAATCTGAACATCCAGGTTCCGGTGCGCCGCTCGGAAGGCGATCTCGCCCGATTAGGCGAGACCTTCAATAAGATGACGCAGGAATTGCGCACCCAGCATGAAGACATTGTGCGTGCGCGCGACCTTATCGACAGCAGACGCCGCTTTACGGAAGCGGTGCTCGCCGGGGCAAGTGCTGGCGTCATTGGCGTCAATGCCAGCGGGCACATTTCTATTCTCAATCGCTCGGCGGAGCGGCTGATGAGCCGATCAGAAAGCGAAGTCCTGGGGCTGCCGCTTGCGCAAGTAGCGCCCGAGCTCGGGGAAATTTTCGAGGCGGCCCGGACGGGTAATCAGCGGCTCATTCAAAAACAAATGGCTATGAGGCGCGATGGCCAGGAGCGAAACTATTCCGTCCGCGTGACCAGCGAACAGGCGACCGAAGCCGAGCACGGCTATGTGATCACGATCGACGATATTACCGAGCTAGTACTGGCCCAGCGCTCCTCAGCATGGGCCGACATCGCGCGGCGTATCGCCCACGAGATCAAGAACCCGCTCACTCCGATTCAGCTCTCGGCCGAGCGGCTGCGCCGCAAATATAGCAAATCAATCACGGACGATCCGGCCGTCTTCGAGCAGTGCACCGAGACGATCGTGCGCCAGGTCGACGATATCAAGCGGATGGTTGATGAGTTCTCGCGCTTCGCGCGTATGCCGAAAGCAGTACTCGCCGATGAGGACGTCGCCGATGGCGTGCGGCAAGTGGTGTTCCTGCTGCGGGTTGCGCATCCCGATATTGATTTCGATGTGAACCTTGAGGCGGAGGCGATGCCCGCCCGCGTCGACCGACGGCTTATCTCCCAAGCGCTGACAAATATTATCAAGAACGCCGCCGAGGCGATTGGAGCGGTGCCGCCTGCGGAGCTCGGTCGTGGTCGCATTGCGGTGCGAGTCTACCGTGAAGGCAACGACGTCGTCATCGATGTGATCGATAATGGTATCGGGCTGCCGAAGGAAAACCGCTCCCGGTTGCTCGAACCCTATGTGACCACCCGAGAGAAGGGTACCGGCCTCGGGCTCGCCATCGTCGGTCGCATTCTCGAGGAACACGGCGGACGCCTCGAACTGCGCGACGCCGCCGAAAAGATTCCTGGCGCGCGCGGCGCCTGGATGCAGTTACGATTTGGCGCCGAGACGGCTGCGGCGACTGAACAGCCGCCGATCGAAACGCGCACGGCAGCAGAATGATTCCAGGATAGGGCGACGGTTACAGCATGGCATCCGATATCCTGATTGTTGACGATGAAGCAGATATCCGCGACCTGGTCGCGGGCATCTTGCAGGATGAGGGACATGGCACGCGCACGGCGCGTGACAGCGATGAGGCCCTTAACGCAGTCATTGCGCGCCGCCCCAACCTCGTTTTTCTCGACATTTGGCTGCAGGGCAGCCGGCTCGACGGTCTGCAGCTGCTCGACAGCCTCAAGCAGCAACATCCAGAGCTGCCCATCGTCATGATTTCCGGACACGGAAACATCGAGACAGCGGTGTCAGCCATTAAGCGTGGCGCCTACGACTTCATCGAAAAACCATTCAAAGCCGATCGACTGTTGCTGGTCGCCGAACGCGCGCTTGAGAATTCACGGCTTAAGCGCGAGGTTCGGCAGCTCAAGCAATTCGCCCCGCTCGGGGCGACGCTGGTTGGACGTTCGCCGGCAGTCAACCAGTTGCGCCAGACCATTGAGAAGGTTGCTCCGACCAACAGCCGCGTTCTCATTGTCGGCCCATCCGGCAGCGGCAAGGAGCTTGCCGCGCGAACTATTCACGCCCATTCGGTTCGCACCACCGCGCCGTTTGTGGTGATCAATGCCGCTGCGATCACGCCCGAGCATATGGAGACCGAGTTATTCGGCATCGAAGGCGGCAACGGGACGACGAGCCGCAAAGTCGGCGCGCTAGAGGAAGCGCACGGCGGCACTTTGTTTATCGACGAGATTGCCGATATGCCGCGCGAAACGCAGAACAAAATTTTGCGTGTCTTGGTCGATCAGACTTTCCAGCGCGTCGGCGGGAGCACCAAAGTGACGGTAGACGTGCGCATCGTCTCCTCGACCAGCCGCAATATCGAGGCGGACATCGCCGCGGGTAAGTTCCGCGAAGATCTATTTCACCGGCTCTCGGTGGTTCCAATTCGCGTGCCGGGATTGGCCGAACGGCGCGAGGATATTCCTGAGCTCGTCGAGTTTTTCATGGCCCAGATATCGCAGATGACCGGCTTGCCCAAGCGCACCGTCGGCGCCGACGCGCTGGCGGTATTGCAGTCGCATGACTGGCCAGGAAATGTGCGCCAACTCCGCAACAATGTGGAACGCCTGATGATTCTTGCCGGCGGCGATCCCGAGGCGGTCATCACTGCATCGATGCTGCCGCAGGATGTTGGCTCGATGATCCCGAACATGCCGAACGGCAATGGCGGCGAACACCTGATGAGCCTGGCGCTGCGCGAAGCGCGCGAGGTTTTCGAGCGCGAATACCTATTGGCTCAGATCAATCGCTTCGGCGGCAATATTTCGCGCACGGCAGAATTCGTTGGCATGGAACGCTCGGCACTCCATCGCAAGCTGAAAGCGCTGGGGATTGATTGAGGTGAGAGGTATCGGGAACCAGGGATCAGGGATCAAACACGAGATCCGTTATGACTTTTCTGATACCTGATTGCTGATTGCCGATTCCTGATGGCCTATGTCCCGCATTGCCTACGTCAATGGCCGCTATCTGCCGTTCCACGACGCGAAAGTTCACGTCGAGGACCGCGGCTACCAGTTTGCCGACGGGGTTTATGAAGTTTGCGAGGTGAGGGGCGGCCGGCTGATTGACGAGCGGCGGCACCTTGAACGCCTCAAGCGCTCCCTTGGCGAACTGCAGATCCGCATGCCGATGTCCACGCGTGCGATCGAAGTGATTCTCCACGAAGTGGTCGCGCGCAATCGGATCGGCTACGGCATCGTCTATCTGCAAATTACCCGGGGTGTGGCGCGTCGCGATCATGCTTTTCCGTCTCGGGAAGTACGGCCGAGCCTAGTAGTGACGGCGCGCGCATTAAACCGGTCTCGCAACGAAGCATTGGCTGAACAGGGCATTGCGGTGATTACCGTGCCAGATAACCGCTGGGGTCGGGTCGACATCAAGACCACGGGACTTCTATCCAACGTATTGGCTCGGCAGGCGGCGCTCGAGCGCGGCGCGCGTGACGCTTGGTTTGTCGATGCGGATGGCATGGTGACCGAGGCCTCTTCGGCGAATGTTTGGATTGTCACACCCGCCGGAACCCTGATGACACGACACGCGGACCACGCGATCTTACGCGGCATAACCCGCACCGTTTTGTTCGATGCCATCAAGGCCCAGGGCCTCGTTGTGCAGGAACGAGCATTTACGGTCCAGGAGGCGTACAGCGCCCGCGAAGCCTTTATCACCTCGGCAAGCCAAATCGTGCTGCCGGTAGTACGGGTAGACGGCCAACCGATTGGTAACGGTAAGCCGGGTCCGGTGGCGACAGCCCTTCGGCGCGCTTATCACCTTTACGCCGAGGCGGGATAGCCCAAACCGGTGCGAAGTTGGGCTTGCATCGCTCTGCGCCCGGCCTTCTAATAGTAGACATAGGGACCTGTTTGGCCCCGATCTGTGGGATCGCAAGCAGAACCAAAAAGCTAGTAAAAAAGGCCAAAAACGTCCGTGGGGCAGGGGCCTGCGGCGCAAAGAACGGGGCAACGGCCATGGCAGCCGACCGCGCACAAAATCTCCAAGACACCTTCCTCAATCACGTCCGTAAAAACAAAATTCCTCTCACCATATTTTTGGTGAACGGCGTCAAGCTGCAGGGCGTCGTCACCTGGTTCGATAATTTCTGCGTGTTATTGCGTCGCGACGGCCATTCTCAGCTCGTCTATAAGCATGCTATTTCGACCATCATGCCGGGCCACCCAGTGCAGCTGTTCGAGGGCGCCGAAGAAGCGCCGTCCGGGGAATAGGTTCGTTTGGAGCCGCGCCGCCGCGACACGCGCCCATTAAAGCCGCCCCAGTCCGCGCAACGCGGGGGCGGCAGACGCGGTGAGGCTGCGGTAACCGGCCGTGCCCTCGTGATCGAGCCGATACTGCGCCAGACCAGCATGGCCGGCGCGCGGCCTCCAGCGGCAAAGCTCGATGAAGCGATTGGTCTTGCGCGCGCCATCGATCTCGAGGTGGAGCAATCCGGCATCGTCATGCTCAATGCGTTGCGGCCAGCCACCTATCTTGGCAAGGGCAAGGTCGAAGAGATTTCCGGCCTGGTCAAAAGTTTCGATGCCGGCATCGTCGTGATGGACTGCGCGCTTTCCCCCGTACAGCAGCGCAATCTGGAAAAAGCCTGGAATGCGAAAGTCGTGGATCGCACCGGCTTGATCCTGGAAATTTTCGGCCGCCGAGCGCGGACCCGCGAGGGCGCGCTGCAAGTCGAACACGCGCACCTGACCTATCAAAAAAGCCGCCTGGTCCGATCGTGGACCCATCTTGAGCGCCAGCGCGGCGGCTTCGGTTTTCTCGGCGGTCCTGGCGAAACCCAGCTCGAAGCAGATCGCCGTATGATCGACGAGCGGCTCGCCAAGATAGAAACCGAGTTAGGCGGGGTCAAACGCACGCGCGCACTGCATCGCGAAAGCCGGCGGCGCGTCCCTTACCCGATCGTCGCCTTGGTCGGCTATACCAATGCCGGCAAATCGACCCTGTTTAACCGCATGACGCAGGCAAGCGTGCTGTCAACCGATATGCTGTTCGCGACGCTCGACCCAACGTTGCGCGCTGTGGCGCTTCCTCATGGCGCACGCATCATTCTCTCCGACACGGTCGGCTTTATTTCCGATCTGCCGACCATGCTGATCGCCGCTTTTCGTGCCACGCTGGAAGAGGTGATCGAGGCGGATGTGATCCTGCACGTTCGCGATGTTTCGCACGAGGATGCCGAGGCGCAACTGCACGACGTCGAAAAAATCTTAAACGAGCTCGGCATCGATCCGCGTAATGAAGCCAATGACAAGCGTGCACTGATCGAGGTCTGGAACAAGATCGATCGGCTAGATCAAGCTGCCCGCGAGCGTCTCGCCAATGTCGCCGAGCGGCGCCCCTCAAGCAATCGGCCGGTACTAGCATCCGCAACGACGGGGGAGGGGCTCGACGTGCTCGCCGCAGCGATCGAGGCGCGGCTTGCCGCCAGCCGGGAAGTGATTGAACTTTGCCTCGAGCCTGCCGACGGCGCCGGCGTAAGCTGGCTGCACCGCCATACCGAAGTTCTCAAAAAGTCGGTCGACAAAGACGGCCGCATCGCCATGACCGTGCGGACTGACCCCGACAAGGCGGCCACGCTAAGAGTGAAGTTCTCCACGCCTTCAGTTCTGGCGCAGAGGCATTGACCAGCGCCTACTCCGTCTCTTTCGCCTCGTTCCAAAGCGCATCCATTTCGGCAAGCGTCGAATCTTGCGGAGTCTTGCCGCGCGCCGCGAGTGCGCGTTCGATCGAGGCAAAGCGCCGTTCGAATTTCTGATTGGTCTGCCGCAGCACGCCTTCGGGATCGACGCTGAAGTGACGCGCGAGGTTCACGACGGCGAACAAAAGGTCGCCAACCTCGGCAGCGGTCGCGGTTTCGTCCATTTCGGCTCGATCGAGCTCGGCTTCGATCTCGTCGGCTTCCTCGCGAATCTTGTGCAAGACAGTGCGCGGATCTTTCCAGTCGAAGCCGACTTTGCTGGCCTTGACCTGCAGCTTCAGCGCGCGTGTCAGGGCAGGGAGTACGACCGGTACTCCCGAAAGCGCGCCTTCTTGGCCAGCGGTTTTGCCTGAAGCCTTTTCTTTTGCCTTGATCCGCTCCCACAATCCTTCGACTGCCCGGGGCGTTTCTGACCTTTCATCGGCAAAGACATGAGGGTGCCGGCGGATGAGTTTTTCAGTTATCGCTTCCACCACATCGCCGAAATCAAAGGCGCCCTGTTCTTCGGCCATGCGGGCATGAAACACGACCTGCAACAAAAGATCGCCGAGTTCTTCTTTCAGATCCGCGAGATCGCCGCGTGTAATGGCGTCGGCGACTTCGTAGGCTTCCTCCAATGTATACGGTGCGATCGTGGAGAAATTCTGCGCCAAATCCCAGGGGCAGCCGGTTTCCGGTCGGCGCAGCGCAGCCATGATTTCGAGAAGGCGACCGATGTCGCGTGAAGGTGTCATCGCCGGAATTCCTGATACAGTCGTCGGAGCAGGGGATCGCGCCGAAACCGCGGACCCTATCAGACTTGAAAAATCGCTGCGAGCGATCCCATAAGCGACCCATGCCGGTTTCAGCCTATCTTCGCGCGGTTGCGCTTCTAATTTGTGCGGCAGCTGTCCTGTTCGCCTCGGCCGGCAGTTTCGCCATTCCGAGTTTCTGGCTGTATCTGGCAATTCTCGGCCTGGTGTTCATTATTTCCTTCATCATGCTTGATCGCGGGCTCCTGCAAGAACGCATGCGGCCCGGCGGCAAACCGATACCGCTCGGTCTGCGCCTGCTTAACGTCGTCCTGCTCGTGCATTGGGTCATCGCCGGCCTTGACCGCGGACACTTGCACTTAAGCGATACCGTCCCGCCGTGGCTGCAGGCCGCGGGCTTCTTGATCATTGCAGCAGGTTACGCGCTCGTGCTCTGGGCAATGCAGGTCAATCGATTTGCATCCTCGGTCGTGCGCATTCAGTCCGATCGCGGCCAATATGTCGTGACCAGCGGACCATACGCCTCCATACGACACCCGGCCTATGCCGCCGGCTTCTTGATTATCGTGGCGAGTGGAATCGCGCTCGGTTCGTGGCTTGCCGCCGTTTTTCTTGTCGCCGTCGGCTTACCGTTCCTGCTGTATCGAGCAATCACCGAAGATCGCTTGCTGCAAGCGCAACTGCCCGGTTACGCCGACTACGCGCAGCGGGTGCGATGGCGGCTCGCGCCAGGGATTTGGTGAGATCGGGCGGGGAGTTACACGTCTTTGCATAGTTGAATGTTTAAGGCTTCATTCGCATAAGAGATATTATGGAATATCTTCTATTATGGGCGGTATTCATGGAGTTTCTGCCAGCGTCAGTCCCATTCCGTCGAATGCCGGCACGACATGGACCGGCAGCTTCCCGCGCAGCACGTCGTAATCCAAGTCGGCGTGGAGGTTGGTGAGGATGGCGCGCCGCGGCTTCAATCGCTCGATCCAATGGAGCGCGTCCGTAACCGAAAAATGGCTTGGATGCGGACGGTAGCGCAGCGCGTCGAGAATCCAGACATCGAGCCCGGTCAAGCTTGCGAGGCTCGCCGCCGGAATGCCGCTGACATCGCAGGAATAGGCAAGCCCGCCGAAGCGAAATCCCAGCGCAGTAATATCACCGTGCTCCTGCAGGAAAGGCGAAACGGTGATTGGCCCGCCCTTCCCGGTCACGGTCACAGCGGTGCCGGCAGTCAATCGGTGCTCGGTCACGATCGGCGGATAGTCGCTTCCGGGCGGCGATTGGAAGCAATAAGCGAACCGGGTCCGCATCATCGCCGCGGTCTTTTCGTCAAGGTAAACGTCGAGGCGCTGGTGGCATTTGATGAACAACGAGCGTAGATCGTCGATGCCATGCGTATGATCGGCGTGCTCGTGCGTGTAGAACACGCCGTCGAGCCAATCTACTTCGGCATCGAGCAATTGCTCGCGCAGATCGGGCGATGTGTCGACGAGAATGCGCGTGATGCCTTCGGCGGTCCTGCGCTCGACCAAGAGCGACGTCCGGCGCCGGCGATTTTTAGGATTGTTCGGATCGCAGTCGCCCCAGCCCAAAGCGGGTCGTGGCACGCCGCCGGAAGAGCCGCAGCCGAGAATGGTGAATTTTAGCGTCATCTGAGCCGTGCGGCACCGCTCGGTTGAACTGTCGCGTTGCGTTGCGATTCTTTGGCATCGCCAGGACACGGTACTTTGGCGAACAGCCGGTAGAAATTGGCCGTCGTCTGCTCGGCAATCGCGTCGAGCGAAACGCCGCGGACCTCGGCCAAGACCTTGGCGGTCTCCACCACATAAGCCGGCTCGTTACGCCTGCCGCGATATTTGCCCGGCGCGAGATAGGGCGCATCGGTCTCAACCAAGATGCGATCTGCCGGCAGCTCCGCCGCGATCACCCGCAGGGCCTCAGAGTTCTTGAACGTGAGGATGCCGGTGAAGGAAATGAAATGGCCAAGCGCGACCGCGCGGCGGGCGAGTTCGCGCCCGCCGGTAAAACAATGCAGCACGGCGGCGAACGCGCCCTGCCCCATTTCCTCTTCCAGAATGCGCGCGGTGTCGTCGTCCGCCTCGCGCGAATGAATGACGAGAGGTAGCGCACTTTCGCGCGCCGCGACAATGTGCGTGCGAAATCCGCGCTCCTGCGCCTCGCGAGGCGAATTGTCGTAGTGATAGTCGAGGCCGGCTTCGCCGATGGCGACGACTTTTGCGGTGCGACTGCGCCTTACGAGTTCGGCCGGCGTCACGTCGAGCTCCTCATGTGCATAATGCGGATGAGTGCCAAGCGAGGTGTAAACATCCGCAAAGCGGTCCGCTATCGCAAGCACTTCGCGTTGGCGCCGAATGCGCGTCGAGATCGTAATCATACGCTCGATACCGGCGGCGCGGGCGCGCGCCACCACCGCATCGAGCTGATCGGCAAAATCCGGGAAATCGAGATGGCAATGGCTGTCGATCAGCATTGGCGTTCTATTGCGCGGCTGGTTCGACATAGCGCGGAAAAATTGCCGCCGGCGCCGGAAGCTTTACGCCCGCGGCGATGCGATGTTGGCCGCCAAGATGGACGAAGTGCCGCTCGGGTGCCGGAATCGCCAACAGATCGAGCAATGTCTCCGCCGAAGCCGGCATGAACGGCAATACCAATATCGCCACTTGGCGTAACACTTCCGCGGTCACATAGAGCACCGTGCCCTGCCGCGCCGGATCGGTCTTGGCGAGCGCCCATGGCGCGGCGCCGGCAAAATAGCGATTGGCTTCGGCCACCACTGCCCAGACCGCGTTGAGCACCTGATGTAATTGTTGCGTCAGCATCGCTTCGCGCGCTTTACCGACCAGAGCATCCGCGGCATCGAGCATCGCTTTATCGCTCGCCTGCAATGCGCCCGGTTTTGGCAGCACACCGCCAAGATTGCGCGCCACCATCGAAAGCGACCGCTGCGCCAGATTGCCGAGATCGTTGGCGAGATCGGCATTGATGCGCGCGACGATTGCTTCGTGGCTGTAATTGCCGTCCTGCCCGAACGGCACTTCGCGCAGCAGAAAATAGCGCAGCTGATCGACGCCATAGGCGTCGGCCAAGGCGAAAGGATCAATGACATTGCCTACCGACTTCGACATTTTCTCGCCGCGGTTGAACAGAAAGCCATGCGAGAAGATGCGGCGCGGGACTTCGATCCCCGCCGACATCAAAAAAGCCGGCCAGTACACAGCGTGAAAGCGCACGATGTCCTTGCCGATCACATGCAAATCCGCCGGCCAGTACTTCTTGAACTTTTCACTTTCTGTATCTGGAAAGCCTACCGCGGTGATGTAATTGGTCAGCGCGTCGACCCAGACATACATGATGTGCTTGGGGTTGGCGGGAACCTTTATTCCCCAGTCAAACGTGGTGCGCGACAGCGAAAGATCCTTTAGCCCGCCGCGGACGAAGCTTGTGACCTCGTTGAGCCGCTCTTTTGGCAACACGAAATCGGAAACGCGCTGGTAGAGGTCGAGCAGTTTGGGCGCGTATTTGGACAACCTAAAAAAATAGCTCTCCTCCTCGACCCATTCGACCGGCGTACCGTGCGGGCCGAGCCGCTGGCCTTTATCGTCCAGCCGGGTTTCGCTCTCGTCGTAATAGGCCTCGTCGCGGACCGAATACCAGCCGGAATATTTGTCGAGATAAATGTCGCCGGCGGCCTCCATGCGCTCCCAAATGGCCTCCGAGGAACGGTAATGACGTGCCTCGGTGGTGCGGATGAAGTCGTCGTTTGAGCAATTGAACTTCTTCACCATGGCCTGAAAGCGCGGCACGTTGCGCTCGACCAATTGGCGCGGCGTAATGTTTTCTTTGGCCGCGGTCTGCAGAATTTTGATGCCGTGTTCGTCGGTGCCGGTCAGAAAAAATACGTCACGGCCGTCGAGCCGCATGAAGCGCGCAATAGCGTCAGTAGCGATCGCCTCATAAGCGTGGCCGATATGCGGCGCGCCGTTTGGATAGGCAATTGCAGTGGTGATGTAATAGGGCGTGCCGGCCGGTCGCTCAGTCATGGGGGTTGGTATCAACCGTGCGTGGCCTCGGCAAGCAGGCCAAAAACGCCGAAAACCAGCGGCTTGCGCTCAAGATTGTACATTTCGGCATCGCGCGCCGCGGCATTGATCCGCTCCGAAACCTCGGCCAAGCGCACCAGCCGCGTAAGCTCACCGCGGCCGCCGTCGAGCCGCTGCGCCAACCAGGCATTAATCGTATCGAGAAATGCCGAAAGCGGCTGCGGGTCGGTTCCGGCAAGCGCATCGCCGAGCGCGTGCAGTCCGGCGACATCGAGTGCCGGCAGCGC
>JBASAH010000560.1:0-1522 GCA_049650505.1 Xanthobacteraceae bacterium | reverse complement strand
ATCGCCACTACTTTCGGAAGGCCGGGATTTGGGATACTTTTTGGCGTCGCGCTGGGAGGCACGCCATGAAATTTCCCCGCAGACAATTTCTGCATCTGGTAACGGGTGCTGCCGCGCTCTCAGTTTTGTCGCGGGTCGCAACGGCGGAAACTTATCCATCGCGGCCGGTGCACTTGATTGTGCCGTACGCGCCGGGCGGAGCGACCGACATCACGGCGCGGCTGGTTGGCCCATGGCTGTCGGAGCGCCTCAGTCAAGCATTTATCATCGAGAGCCGGCCCGGGGCAGCAACTAATATCGGCACCGAGTCGGTCGCACACTCGGCCCCTGACGGCTACACGCTACTTCTGTTCGACCCGGTGGCTGCGATCAACGCAACGCTCTTTGACAAGCTCAATTTCAATTTTGTTCGCGACATTGCTCCCATCGTTCTGATCATGCGCACGCCTTTCGTCATCGTAGTCAACCCATCCGTGCCAGCCAAAACGCTTCCCGAGTTCATCGCCTATGCCAAGGCGCATCCAGGCAAGATCAATATGGCGTCGGGGGGCACTGGGGGCGCGTCGCAATTAGCGGGTGAGCTGTTCAAGGTGATGGCCGGCGTGGAGATGACGCATATCCCTTATCGCGGCGGCGGGCCTGCGGCTACCAATCTGCTCGGCGGCCAAGTGGACGTCTTCTTCGCGCCTGTGTCCACAGTCATGCAATATATCAAAGCTGACAAGCTGCGGGCGCTGGCGGTGAGCAGTACAACGCGTTTCCAGGAACTGCCAGATGTCCCGACCGTAAGTGATTTTGTGTCGGGCTATGAGGCGAGTTACTGGATTGGCCTCGGTGCGCCTAAGAAAACTCCCGAGGAAATCGTCACGAGGCTCAACAGGGAAGTTAACGCAGCTCTCGCGACGCCCGACATGCAGGCGCGGTTTGCACAGCAAGGGGCGCTTGTGGCCGGTGGTTCGCCCTCTGACTTCGAAAAATTCATCTCTGATGAGACGCAGAAGTGGGGCAAGGTCATCAAGACTGCGAATATTAAGCCGGAATGATGTGGGCCGATATTCCATAGTTCCCGTTCCGCGAATTTTAGCAAAGCCGATGTCCGGTTTGGGTCAAAAGCGGACATTAAGGACTCACCCAGGCGATGTCCGCTTTACCCGAAAGCGGACATGCCTTTACGCCGCCGCGGGCCGGTGTGCGCGGAGGAAGGAGCGGATCTGCCGCACCGCGAGCGGAATCCGCTCCCCTGGCGGAATGGGGTTCAAGGATCAAGTTGCACAGCAAGAATTCCCAGCTGTTCATGTCCGCTTTGGGTCAAAAGCGGACGTGATGCTCTTAAATTTCGATGTCCGCTTTACCCCCGTAAGCGGACATTGCTGAACGCGATGGGCATGTCCGCTTTGGGCCAATAGGCGACATCCCGCTATTCGATTACTTGGTCTGCGGTCGCGAGCAGCTGTTGGGGGATGGTAATGCCCAGTAACTTTGCCGTTTTAAGATTGACGGCGAGCTCGAACTTGGTTGGAGC
>JBASAH010000559.1:0-4181 GCA_049650505.1 Xanthobacteraceae bacterium | reverse complement strand
CATATGCACTATGCGGCGGCCTTGCGCCTCAAGGCGCGCCGCCGCGGCCATGACATCCATGACCATGAACGGCGGGACGCCGCTGCGGGCGGAAGGTTGCAGTAAGCTTTTTGCCCGTTCCAGCATGAGGCGTCGTTAATTCCTTGTTTGGATGATCGGTTTTGCAATCCGCCCCGCTGATGCCGTATTCGGCGGGTCTGGTCCATCCTCGTTGTGTGATCACAACAGCGTTGTGTTGACCCTAAGCCGATCGGTCCATAAGTTTGCCGCAGACCGTTGGATCAACAGCCTCACATGATGATTGCTGGATCTCCTAGCAAGACGAGGCCCTCGAGGCCAGCTACGCGCGCTATCGCCGCGCTGACCGCCACCGCGCTCGCACTGGCGAGCTTTCCGGCGCGGCCACAGACCGGCGTCAATGCCGGCATCCCGATGATTCGCGATGCCGAAATAGAGCAGCTCCTGCGCGACTACACGGCGCCGATTTTTCGTGCCGCCGGGCTGACGGATCAGAACGTCCGTGTCGTCATTATCGATGACAAAAGCTTCAACGCCTTTGTCATGGACGCACACCGTATTTTCGTCAATGTGGGCGCGCTGATGCAGTCGACCACGCCTAATCAGATGATCGGCGTGTTGGCGCACGAATCCGGTCACATCGTCGGCGGGCATCTTTCAAAGATTCGCCAGGAGCTGGCGAACGTGCAGACCGCCGCGCTTATCGGCATGCTCCTCGGGGTCGGCGCGATAGCTGCCGGCGCGCGTTCTGGCAGTGCTGACGTGGGCAATGTTGGCATGGCCGCGATAAGCGCACCGCAAGCCATTGGACTAAACAGGCTGCTTGCCTATCAGCGCGCCCAGGAAGAATCGGCCGACCGCGCCGGCGTTCGTTTCCTGACGATGACCGGTCAATCCGCCAAGGGCATGTACGACACGTTCAAACATTTTGCCGACGAATTGATTTTCTCGGCGCAGGGCGTGAACCCATATTTTCAGAACCATCCCATGCCTCAAGAGCGCATGGCGGCGCTCACCGAATTGGTGAAAACCCCCTACTGGGCCAAGAAGGATCCACCGGAGCTACAATTCCGCCACGACATGATGCGGGCCAAGCTCTTCGGCTTCACTGAGCGCCCTGCCACCGTCATGGCGCATTATCCAACGACCGATACGAGTCTACCCGCGCGTTATGCCCGAGCCATTTCGGCATATCGCTTCGGCGACCCGCGCAACGCGATTGCCCAGATTGACGGCTTGCTGCAAGCAATGCCGAACAACCCCTATCTTTATGAGCTGAAAGGCCAGGCATTGCTGGAGGGTGGCCACCCCGCGGATGCAATCGCACCATTGCGCCGCGCCATGCAACTTGTCCCTAGCCCTGCTTTAATTCAGATCCTGCTAGCGCAGGCGCTGGTCGCAACGAACGATACCAAATCGGCGGATGAGGCTATTTCACTTCTACACACCGCGACCATGAAGGAGCCTGAAGTTGCCGACGCCTATACGACGCTGGCGATGGCCTATGCCCGCAAGAGCGATCTCGCCGATGCGGATCTTGCTTCCGCGCAGGCCGCCTTCGCGCGCGGCGACAACAAAACCGCCCGCGAACTCGCCGACCGCGCCAAGCAGCGTTTTCCAATCGGATCGCCGGGCTGGGTGCGTGCAGACGACATCGTTGCGTTTAACAAGAACCACAAGCAGAACCCGCTTCGCGTAGGTCAATAAAGGAACAATCAATGGCTTGGAATATCCGCGCAGTTGCGATCTTGGCAGCCATGCTGCTGGTGCCAGCTGCGCTCGCGCAAGATCGGGTGCCGCAAACAAATGCGGTGCAGGCTCCTGTGGCAGTGACGGCGCCGCAGGAATTTTCTTCTGCCCAAACGCATGAGATTGAAAACATCGTCAAGAACTACCTCGTTCAACATCCTGAAGTTTTACAGGAGGCGATGGAGGCGCTGGACAAGCGGCAAAAAGAAGCCGATGCGGACAAGGCCCGCACGACAATAAAAGATAACAAAGCGACCATATTCAATTCGAACCACCAGGTCGTGCTCGGCAACCCGCAAGGGAGTGTCACGATGGTGGAATTCTTCGATTACAACTGCGCTTTCTGTAAGCGCGCGCTGCCGGATATGCTCGATCTGATCAAAACCGACCCCGATCTCAAATTCGTCCTCAAGGAATTTCCAGTACTGGGTCCCGGTTCGCTTGAAGCGGCGCACGTCGCGGTTGCGGCGCGCATGCAGGATCCTTCCGGAAAGAAATACATGGAATTCCACCAGAAGCTGCTTGGCGCTCGTGGTCCTGCCGACAAAGTACGTGCGCTTGCCGTCGCCAAGGATGTCGGCTTCGACGTGGCGCGGCTCGAAAAGGACATGAATAGCGATGAAGTAAAGACCACGATCGAGGAGAATATGAAACTGGCCGATGTCCTGGGCGTCAATGGCACGCCGAGCTACGTCGTTGGCGATGAAGTCGTGGTCGGAGCCGTCGGTGTGGACGAGCTGCGAGCAAAGATCAAAAACGGACGGAAACAATAGGCTCGATCTGGCAGTGACGGCGCGGCCGTTAAGGATGACCGGCGACTGCGGCGGCTGATCCCGCTTCCCCTTTCCAGGGGTGTTCCGTATAACGAGCCAACGCGTGACACTGGTCTCGCGACAACAGTCGGCTCAGCGCGCATATGGCCATAACCGTCTATGTCCTCAACGGACCCAATCTCAATTTACTCGGCACCCGCGAGCCGCATATTTACGGTCGCGCGTCGCTCGCCGATGTCGAAAAGCTTTGCCGCAGCACGGCGAAGCGGCATGGCCTCGCGCTGTTCTTCCGGCAATCTAATCACGAGGGTCAGATCATCGATTGGATCAACGAGGCGCGCGCCAAGAAAGCGGCTGGGCTCATCATAAATCCGGCGGGCCACACGACGACGTCAGTCGCTATTCTTGATGCTTTGCTTGCGATGGAGGCGCCCGTCATCGAGGTGCACATCAGTAACATCCATGCCCGCGAGGAATTTCGCCGGCATTCTTACGTTTCGCGGGCCGCACGAGCCGTGATCTGCGGTTTTGGGATTGCCGGCTATGCTCTTGCTATCACGGGGCTGGCCAACTTGATCGGCGCCAAGGAGTAACCGTGGCGCGTAAATCTGATAGTGCGGCGACGCCGCCGATCGATCACGAGGCCATTCGCGAGCTGGCGAAGCTGCTCGATGAAACCGGCCTGACCGAGATCGCATTGGAACGTGACGGCGTATCGATACGCGTCGCACGGCATTCCGGCGCCGCTATCGGGCGCGCGTGGCCCATTGAACCGGCGCTCGCAGCGCCAGGCACTATCACTAACATGCCGGCCGCGATCGATCCGGCGCAGCACCCTGGCGTGGTCGCCTCGCCAATGGTCGGAACGGCCTATCTCGCGCCCGAACCCGGAGCGCGCCCCTTCGTTGAAGTCGGCGCTTCGGTGAAAACGGGCGAGCCGCTGATGATCATCGAGGCGATGAAGACGATGAATCAGATCCCCGCGCCGCGGCCAGGCACCGTGATCCAAATTCTCGTGGAAGACGGCCAGCCGGTGGAATACGGCCAACCCCTCATGATCATTGAATGAGGCGAAGACCAACACCGCGCAGAGCATGAGCCGCGAGGATGTTCGATAAGATCCTTATTGCCAATCGCGGGGAAATCGCGCTGCGGGTGCTGCGGGCCTGCAAGGAGCTGGGCATTGCCACGGTCGCCGTCCACTCGACGGCAGACGAAGACGCGATGCATGTGCGTTTGGCGGACGAAAGCGTTTGCATTGGGCCGCCGCCTGCAAAGGACAGCTATCTCAATATTCCTGCTTTGCTTGCCGCCTGTGAGATCACCGGCGCGGATGCGGTGCATCCGGGTTATGGTTTTCTTTCCGAAAATGCGCGTTTTGCCGAAATTTTGGCCGAGCACAATGTGCATTTCATCGGGCCTCGCCCCGAGCACATTCGACTTATGGGCGACAAGATCGCGGCCAAGCGCGCCGCCAAAGACCTTGGCATTCCAGTCGTTCCGGGCTCCGACGGCGATCTCGGTTCCGAAGCACAGGCTCGACGTCTGGCGCGCGAGGTCGGCTATCCTTTGATGCTCAAAGCCGCGGCTGGGGGCGGCGGCCGCGGCATGCGCGTGGTTACCGAAGAGACCGAGTTGCTC
>JBASAH010000558.1:0-1538 GCA_049650505.1 Xanthobacteraceae bacterium | reverse complement strand
GGTCGCGGTCGAGGTGGCGCGGCAAGGCCGATTGGGCCTGCCGGCCGGCCGCGTCGTCGAGCGGCTCGGCTCGCTCAAGACCGAGCGCGCTGTCAGCCTGATCGCCATCCATGCGCACGACATTCCGCATGTCTTCTCATCTGCCGTTCTGGCCGATGCCGAGGCAGCGCGCGCCCCCTCCCCGGCCGGTCGCGAAGATTGGCGTGACGTGCCCTTCGTTACCATCGATCCGCCCGACGCCAAGGATCATGACGACGCGGTGCATGCGAAGCCCGATTCCAATCCGCGTAATCCGGGCGGCCACATTGTCAGCGTGGCGATCGCCGACGTCGCGCATTATGTGCGGCCGGATTCGCAGCTCGATCGCGAGGCGGTACGACGCGGCAACTCGGTCTATTTTCCCGATCGCGTTGTGGCGATGCTGCCGGAGCGCATTTCCAACGATCTATGCTCGCTGCGGCCCAACGTAGATCGGGCGGCGCTCGCGGTGTGCATGGTGATCGGCGCCGACGGCCGCAAGCGCTCCCATAGCTTTCATCGCGTATTGATCCGTTCGGCGGCGCGCTTGAGTTACGAGCAGGCGCAGCTCGCCGTTTCGGGCCGCACCGACGAGATCACCGAACCGATCGTCGATAAAATTCTCGAGCCGCTTTACGCCGCCTATCGGGCGGTACTGCGCGCCCGCGAACAACGCGGGCCGCTCGATCTCGAAATCCCGGAACGCAAGATCGTCCTCAAATCGGACGGCACCGTCGATCGCGTGATCATGCCGCCGCGGCTAGAGTCGCACCGCTTGATCGAGGAATTCATGATCCTCGCCAATGTCGCGGCCGCGGAAACCTGCGAGGGCGCCAAGGTACCGCTGATCTATCGCGTGCACGACGAGCCGTCGCCGGAAAAGCTCAACGCCTTGCGCGAGTTTCTCACCACCCTCGACATATCCTTGCCGAAAGGCGGAACGCTTCGTCCCGACGGCTTCAATCGCATCTTGGCGCGCGTCAAAGGGCGCGACGTCGAACGGCTGGTCAATGAGGTGGTGCTACGCACGCAGGCGCAGGCCGAATATTCTTCGCAGAATTTCGGACATTTCGGACTCAATCTGCGCCGCTACGCCCATTTCACTTCGCCGATCCGCCGCTATGCCGACCTCATTGTGCATCGCGCGCTGATCCGCGCCGTCAAGCTCGGCAGCGATGGACTGCCGGATGGTATTGATGCGCGCGGGCTTGCCGAGATTGCCGCAAGCATTTCGGCCACCGAACGCCGCGCCATGAAGGCCGAGCGCGAAACCACCGATCGGCTGATTGCGCATTTTCTGGCCGACCGCGTCGGCGCAGTTTTCGAAGGGCACATTTCCGGCGTCACGCGCGCCGGGCTGTTTGTCGAGCTCGACGAAACCGGCGCGGACGGGTTTATCCCGGCACGCAACATTGGCGAGGAGTATTTCCGGTTTCAAGAGGCGGCTCGCGCCTTCGTCGGCCGCTCGGCAACGCATCGTCTCGGCGACCCCGTTACGGTCGAACTGGTCGAGGCGGCGC
>JBASAH010000557.1:0-1946 GCA_049650505.1 Xanthobacteraceae bacterium | reverse complement strand
GGAAGTGATGCTGCTCGACGAACCGACTGCCGGCATGAGCGCGGCGGAGACGCACGAGACGATGCAACTGGTTCGCCGCGTCGCGCAGAAGAATCTCACCATCCTCATCGTCGAGCACGACATGCAGGTGGTGATGGAGCTCGCCGACCGCATCACCGTGCTGCATTACGGCGCCATTATCGCCGAAGGCACGCCGCGGGAAATCCAGGAAAATCCGAAGGTGCTGGAGGTCTATCTCAAGACATGAGCGCCTTGGCCGCAGACACTGCGCCGCTCGTCCGCGTCGAGGACGTGCACACCCATTACGGCAAGAGTCATATCCTGCATGGCGTCTCGCTCAAGGTGGAGCCGGGCGAGGTTGTCGGGTTACTCGGGCGCAACGGCGTCGGCAAAAGCACGACGCTGAAAACTATTATGGGCCTGGTGCGACCGAGCCGCGGCACGGTGCTGTTTAACGGCGCTCTCATTACCGGCCTGCCGCCGCATAAACTGGCGCGGCTCGGCATCGGCTACGTTCCCGAAGATCGCCGCATTTTCCGCCTGCTCACGGTGATGGAAAACCTGCGCACGGGATTGGACCGCGACGGCGTGACTGAGGAACGGCGGCAAAAGCTGCTCGACAAGGCATTCGCGTATTTCCCGGTACTGGCGGAACGGCGCACGCAGGCGGGGGGCACGCTGTCGGGCGGCGAGCAGCAGATGCTGGCGATCGCGCGCGCCATGATGCTGGAGCCGAAGATCATTCTGCTGGATGAGCCGACTGAGGGGCTTATGCCGCGGATGGTTTCGCAGATCGAACAGATCATCGGAGTGCTGAAGCAAGAGGGCGTCGCCATTCTATTGGTCGAGCAGAACGTGCCGTTGACGCTAGCCGCGAGCCGGCGCGTCTACATCATGGAAAAGGGCACGGTGCGTCACCACTGCGCCGCCTCCGAGATCGACGCCAATCACGCGGTCATCAAACAGTATCTGGGAGTGTGAGCGATGGACGCGATCGGTCAGTTCTTCGCAGCGATCCCGTTTGAACTGATTATCATCCAGACCATCAACGGCATCGTCACGGGCATGATCCTGGCGCTGATCGCCTCCGGGTTGACGCTGATCTTCGGCATTATGGACGTGGTGAATTTCGCGCATGGCGAGCTGTTCATGCTTGGCGCCTATGTCGGCGTCATCATCATCTCGACGACCGGGAGCTTCTGGCTGGCGCTGGTCGGATCGGCGTTGATCGTCGCGCTGCTTGGCGCTGCGATGCAGATTGTGGCGCTGCGGCCGCTGATCGGGCGCGATCCGCTGAACACCATTCTCGCCACCTTCGGCATCTCGCTGGTGTTGCAGAATTATGCGCTGTGGGCGTTCGGGCCGGTGGCGCGCAAGATCGGCGAGCCGATCACCGGCCAGTTCACGCTGTTTTATCTGCAATACCCCTGGTACCGCCTACTGATTGCCGCACTGTCCGCTGCCATTATCGGCGGCTTCTGGTTGTATCTGAAATACGGACGATTCGGCGTCTGGATCAGAGCCACTGCGCAGGACCGCGTCATGGCGCAAGCCATGGGGATTCCCGTACCTCTGGTCTATACCGGCGTATTCGCCATCGGCGCCGCCATGGCTGCGGCAAGCGGCGTGCTGTTCGCCCCGATGGTTGGCGTCAATCACACGATGGGCCTCGATTGGGTGCTCAAAGCCTTCATCGTCGTTGTGGTCGGAGGCATGGGGAATTTTGGCGGCTCGATCGCGGCTGCGATCTTCATCAGCTTGGTTGAGGCCTACAGCGCCATCTGGCTCGATCCCTCGCGAGCAGTGATCGTCTCCTTCGTCGTACTCATTCTTACTTTGCTGTTCCGCCCCACCGGTTTGTTTGTAGCGACGCCCCGATGACAACAGCACCGGTCGACATGACAAGCTCGGCCAATCAATTGCCGCTCGAAAAGTCACGATTGAAC
>JBASAH010000556.1:0-1556 GCA_049650505.1 Xanthobacteraceae bacterium | reverse complement strand
ATCGCCAGCCCAAACGCAAGGGCGATGATCCTTCTCGCCAACGTCTTCCCACCCACGCGCCGCTTGCCCATCGCCTCACACGGGAACCGCTATGGCCGGCGCCGCCGGCGTAGGGTCGTTGGCGGGTCCGAGATCGTTCTCGAATTTCGCCACCGCCGCCGCCGCCAGGGAATTGCCGATCACATTGGTCGCGCTGCGCCCCATGGCGAGGACTTGGTCGATGCGGAGAATGAGCAGCAATCCGGCCTCGGGGATGCCGAATTGCTTGAGTGTCGCGAGGATCACCACCAGCGAGGCGCGCGGCACGCCGGCGACGCCCTTGGACGTAATCATCAGCGTCGCCGCCATCGCCAATTGCTTGCCGATCGGCATGTCGATTCCATAGGCCTGCGCAATGAACATCGTGGCGAAGGTCGTG
This sequence comes from Xanthobacteraceae bacterium, assembly GCA_049650505.1. Lineage (GTDB taxonomy): Bacteria > Pseudomonadota > Alphaproteobacteria > Rhizobiales > Xanthobacteraceae > BOG-931. Next base: position 1,138 of record JBASAH010000556.1, on the reverse strand, counting down.
TAGGCCATCGTGCCGTCGAGATTAAAGGAATAGCCGAGCGGGAGCACGAAGCTCGCGATGCGGCGGGAGACGCCGAAGCGCTGCAGTTGTTCGAGGATCTTCGGGTAGGACGCTTCCGAACTCGCGGTCGAGAACGCCAGCAGGAACGGCTCGCGCATGCGGCGCACAAGATCGCCCATGCGCACCCCGATCGTCAGCCGCCCGACCAGGATCAACAGAATCCAGAGAATGACGAGCGTGAGATAGAAGCCGCCAAGGAACTTGGCGAAATTGAGCAAAATGCCGGGGCCTGACTTCGTGATGACCGAGGCGACCGCCGCGCAGACCGCGATCGGCGCGAGCTTCATGACATAGCTCGTGATATTGAGCATCATATGCGCGACATTGTCGGCAAGATCGAGCAGCGGCTTGCCGTGCTCTCCCATCGCCATCACCGCGACGCCCGCGAACACCGAGAAAACGACGATCTGCAAAATCTCGCCGTCGGCCAGCGATTTGAACACCGAGGTCGGCACGAGATGATCGATGAATTTTTCGATGCTGAACGCTTCGGTGGAGAGATTGGCGGTGTTCGCGCCCTGATCGGCGATGACAATGCCGACGCCCGGTTGCAGCAGATCGACCATAAGCAGGCCGAGCAGCAGCGAGGCGATCGAGGCACAGACGAACCAGGCCATGGTCTTGGCGCCGACGCGCCCGACCGTCGCGGCGTCTCCCATATGGCCGATGCCGACGATCAGTGTCGACAGCACCAACGGTCCGATGATCATCTTGATCAATTTCAGGAAGATCCCGCTGACCAAGGCCATGTATTTGGCGACGTCGGCCGCGGTCGCCTTGTCGGGCAACGAATAGTAGCTCAGCGTGCCGAGCGCGACGCCGAGGACGAGCCCGATCATCACGTAAATGAAATTCCTGTTCAATGGACCCTCCGCCGCTTCCTCATCCCCAACGAATCGGCGCTTCGGCACCAAAGCCGCGCGCTCGCCCGCTTCAGGCGAGCTAAGGCACCGCGATCCGTTACAAAGAAGTACGCGATTGGGGTTGCGTCAAGGGCCGGCGGGCGGCGAGCGTAAGATTGTTCAAATGGCGGCGCCGAAGCACGCGTGTGCGCCTCCGTCATCGGGAACTGTTACGT
>JBASAH010000555.1:0-3712 GCA_049650505.1 Xanthobacteraceae bacterium | reverse complement strand
CGACCGGCTGGCCGCGATCGGCGAACGCGTCAACCGCTGGCGGCGAGCAGCGCGCGGCGAACGCGAGGGGCGCCGAACCTTGCCACCGCTCGTCGAAGCCGCATTCGATCATTTGCGCGAGACAGTGACCAAGCGGCTGCAGAGCGACGCCGAAGCGGAAGCGCATTTGGCTGAGATTTTGGCGCGCGCGGCGACCGAAATGCAACGGCGCAACTAGAGCATGATCCTGAAAAGTGAAAACCGGTTTGCCGCCTGCGCGAAGCCCTGCCAACTCTCTTTGTTCACTCGTTCGATGCTTCGGCGGGCGAAGGCAGGTCCGAAAAGATCATGCTCCATCAAGTGCGATTATGCGGCGGCAGAGGCATCGGGCGTTTGCACGTGCTCGGGCCGGATGCCCAGCGCCAACAAACGCGCCGGCACCCGCCGCAACACCGGGAACGCATCGAATAGTTTGAACAGCAACGGCGGCTTCGGCTGCTGGGTCGCTTGCAGAGCCGGACTGATAATCCGGTTTTGCATGGTGAGCTGAATTTGCTGCGTCATGCGCGCCGGGAAGGCGCGGCGCTGCTGTACCGCTTGCAGATCGCCATCCGTTACCTGACCTGCTTTCAGCGGCGCGGCCAGGCGGTTGGCCGCCGCCACCGCATCCTGCACGGCGATATTGATGCCGACGCCGCCGATCGGCGACATCGCGTGGGCTGCATCGCCGATGCAGATCAGCCCAGGCCGCCACCATTGCCGTAAACGGTCGACTGCGACGCTTAACAGCTTGACGTCATCGAAACTTTTAAGTTCGCCGATGCGGTCTGCGAGAAACGGCGAAAGCTCGACCACACGATTGCGGAACGCCTCGATCCCGCTCGCCTTGACCCGCTCGATTCCGCCCTTCGGAATGACAAAGGCGCATTGCCAATAATCGCCGCGATCGAGCATCACGAGCATCGTTCCGGCCGCGATATGACCGAACACATCGGCACCGTCGCTATCCTTGCGCGTGATGCGGAACCACAGCACGTCCATGGGCGCGCCATAGTCGTCGCTGTGCAGACCGGCTTTCTCCCGCACAGTCGAATGGCGACCGTCGCAGCCAACAACCAGATCGGCGCGGATAGCTAATTTTCGTTCGGGCATGTTGGCGCGCAGGCCGACGATGCGACCGCCCTCCTCGATTAAATCTGTCGCTTCGGTCCGCATGCGCAGGTCGAATTGTTTGTAGCGCCGGCCGTGGTCGGCCAGGAAGTTGAGAAAGTCCCATTGCGGCATTAGCGCGATGTATTTGCAGTGGGCCGGCAGATGCGTCAGATCGATTATCCGCACACGCTGCTCGCCGATCTGCAGCGACAGCCGATCGACCTTGCGATGCGGCAGCTTAAGAAATTCGTCGAGCAGGCCGAGCTCGTACATGAGCTCGAGGGTGGACGGATGCACGGTATCGCCGCGAAAATCGCGGAGAAAGTCCGCGTGCTTTTCCAGCACCACCACGCGAACTCCCGCCCGCGCCAGAAGAAAGCCAAGCATCATTCCGGCCGGTCCGCCGCCCGCGATGCAGCACTGCGTATTTTGCGTATTCATAGCGCTGTTCGTCATGGGTTAATCCTCGGAGCTCACGGCTCCCGCCGAGCTTGCGGCAAGCACTTCTGGCGTCAATCGCCATTGGGTACTAATGAATCGTCCCATTGTGATAAGTATTTGGGCAAGATCGCACTTCCTAGCGATCAGTCATCCTCACATTTCCGCCGCAAGCGCGATGCTAAAAGGGTTATTCCTCACCGTCACCCAGCATGATCCGCCTCCCGATAATTCTCACCCTTTTGTTCGCTTTGGCTCCGTTCGACGCGGCATTCGCCCAGCTCGCCGGAACCGGTGACTTTCGCATTGTCTGGGAAGTGAAGAACCGCTTCCGCTTGTTTCGCCACGAGGCCGATTTTCTGCGTATGGCAGCGGCGAGCCGCGGCGATGGCGTGCTCGCGGCCGAACGGCGCCTTGCGCGCGATACCGACGGCCTCGGTTGGGCTAAAGACATAGTCGCTGAACTTTGTTTGGACAGTTCGGGACGCTTGATCGAGACCTGCGATCGAGACGGCGAGCGCGAAAATTACCTCTCGCCGCGCGACTATCCGGTCGGCGTGACCATTTCCGGAGCGGTGCCGGAGGGGGCGGACTGCTTATGGACTTTCAATGACGGCGAAGGATCGCCCCGTCAGAGTACCGCCCCCTGCGATCATGAAGTCAAACTGCGCGTGCGTTCCAGGCGCACGACGATCGCGACGGTCGACATCCCGCTCGGCGACGGCACCGCCCAGCGGCTCACAGCCGATATCACGGTGCGCGATGTCCTTTTTGCCGGATTGGGCGACTCCATCGCCGCCGGCGAGGGCAATCCGGACCGGCCGGTTAAACTCGAAGGCGGCTTCTGCTTCAAACGCTTCTTTAGCGGTGGCGGCAGCCAATACTATCGCCCGAGCCGGGCCGGCTATGGCGACGATCGATCCTGCGAAAATGGACCGTCGAGTCCGCTTGCGGGGAGCGACTGGGCGCGCCACGGCGCGCGATGGATGAATCCGGCCTGCCATCGCTCACTCTACAGCTATCAGGTGCGCACCGCACTGTCGATTGCGATCGAGCAACCGCATGTTGCGGTCACAATGCTGCCGCTCGCTTGCACCGGCGCAACGATCGGCGCCGGGATGTTTGCCAGCCAGCGCGCCGACGATTGTCCTTGGGTGGTCGGAATCGATAGTTGTTCAGGCACGTCGCCGGCCCAATTCAGCGAGCTCAGGGATCTTATGACCGCCCTGCACCGGCAGCAGCCGAACCGCAATCTCGATCTGGTGCTACTGACGGTCGGAGCCAACGACGTGAACTTTGCCGGATTAGTCGCCAACGTAATCGTCGACGCTGCGACTGAGCGGCTGCTGTTGCGGCAGGGAGGCGCGATTGCCGGCGTCGCCGATTCGCAAAAGGCGCTGGATCAGGATTTACCGGACGAATTTGCGCAATTGCGGGTCGCGCTCAAACCTTTCGTCGGCGGCAACCTCAATCGCGTGGTGTTTGTCTCCTATGGCAATCCGGCGATGCAGGCAGAAAACAAACCGTGCCCAGGCGGGCGTGACGGCTTGGATGTGCATCCGGCATTTGGCGCCGATAGCGAGCGGCTGCGCGCCGCCGCGGATTTCGTCAACACCAAGTTCCTGCCGAAAATAAAATCGCTTGCAACGTGCGATGGCGGCAAGCCCTGTCGTGATCCACTCACTGAACGCATGATTTTCGTCGATGGCCACCAGAGCGAGTTTGCACGTCACGGCATGTGCGTGCGCGCGTCCAATGATCCAGGATTCGATCGCAATTGCTTCTTGACCAGCGGTCAAAGCTTCCAAACCGATCCGACCCTCGCTGCAGACGATCCAATGGTCTGCAACGAGCCGGCTGGAAACTATCGTCCTTACGCCTCGCGCGGCCGTTGGATTAGAACGGCCAACGACAGTTACTTCACCGCGATGACCTATCCGGAGGGCATGCCGGCGATTCTGAGGCCGAGCGATATTCACGACGCCCTGTGGGGAGTGCTCAGTGCGGTTTACGGCGGCGCGGTACATCCAACCGCCGAAGGTTATGCGGCGATGGCCGATGCCGCGCTGCCTGCTACCCGAGCGGTACTCGGCCTAACGCCGCCGTCCGCCATCCATGCCGAGCCGCTGCCGCCGCCGACCGC
>JBASAH010000554.1:0-2847 GCA_049650505.1 Xanthobacteraceae bacterium | reverse complement strand
TGCGCAGCCAGGTCATTGAAAACCGCGGCGGCCGGTTGCGACTGACCCTGAATGGGGCGGAAAATTACCGTTCCTTTGCTGGACACTTCATCACTGGCAATTTTGGCGCGAGCGTGCAGCATGTTGCCTTCAGCACGAATGATATCTTCCGGACGGCGTCGGCGCTGGCCGAAAGAAAATTCTCGCCGCTGCAGATTTCGCCGAACTATTACGACGACTTACGCGCGCGGTTTGGATTGGCGACAGAGATGGTCGAGCGCCTGCGAGCGCACAATATTCTTTACGACTGCGATACCGACGGAGAGTATTTCCAGCTTTATAGCCCTGTCTTTGGCGAAGGGTTTTTCCTGGAGGTTGTTCAGCGAAGCGGCGGCTATTCTGGCTACGGCGCACCGAACGCAATTTTCCGCATTGCCTCTCAGCGGCGTATGGTTGGGCCAAACATTCCGGCATAAATCCTTGTATCGCGGCCCCGGAATGAGCTCCCCTTGCCGCACCAATCGTCTGCTCCTGGCCCAAAACGGACATCACAATTGCGCTGACGAATGTCCGCTTTCAGGGGTAGAGCAGACGTGACGTAGACATCGCGGGATGTCCGTAGTTGACCCAAGTGAGACATACAGTCCGCGTAATTGCTGCCGCGCAAGATCAGCCTTGAACCCCGTTCCGCCGGTCGCAATTTCCTGATTTGATCGTCCGCGTCGCAATTTCATTGCGGCAGTCTCAGCCCGCTGGGGCGGACCATGGAACGACGCGAATTCATTGTCGGAATTGGCGTGAGCAGCGCATGGCCGCTCGCCGCGCGAGCGCAGCAGCAAGCGACGCCAGTGGTCGCGTTTCTCCGGACCGGGTCGGCCGACGGCAATGCGCGTTTTGTGACCGCGTTCCGCAAGGGCCTTGAAGAAACCGGCTTTATCGAAGGCCAGAACGTAACGGTCGAGTATCACTGGTTTGAGGGAAATTACGAGCAATTGCCGGCGCTGATGACTGACTTCGTCCGCCGTCGTGTGGCCGTGATCGTCACGCCGGGCACTTCGCAGATTGCGCTCGCGGCCAAAGCAGCAACAACGACCATCCCGATCGTCTTCGGCGAAGGCGTAGATCCAGTCCAGCTCGGTCTGGTCACGAGCCTCGCCCGACCTGGCGGTAGTGTGACCGGTGTAAATTATCTCGTCGACGAAGTGGTGGCCAAGCGATTGCGGCTGTTGCATGACTTGGTGCCCAAGGCGGTTCGTATCGCCGTGCTCCTCAATCCAACCAACGCATCCACCGCCAAATTGACATTGCGCGCCGTGCAGGAAGCCGCCTCCTCTCTCGGACTGCAAATCTCGGCTCTCAACGCCAGCACGATCGGCGAGATCGATGCGGTATTTGCCAGCTTTGCCCGCGAGCGTCCCGACGCTCTTTTCGTCGCTCCCGACGCATTCTTCGCCGGCCGCCGTGGACAGTTTGCCACTTTAACGGCGCGCGAGCGGGTTCCGTCGGCTTATGCGATCAGCGAACTTGTGGAAGCCGGCGGGCTGATGAGTTACGGAACCGACATCGCCGAGGCGTTTCATCAAGTCGGCGTTTATACTGGTCGCATCCTCAAGGGCGAAAAACCAGCCGACCTGCCGGTCCTGCAATCAACTAAATTCGCGTTCGTGATCAACATTCAGACCGCGCGAGCGCTCGGCATCGAGGTGCCGCTAGGGCTGCTCTCGATCGCCGACGAGGTGATCGAATGAGGCGGCGCGAGTTCATCACTCTTGTCGGCGGTGCGGCGGCGGCGTGACCGCTTTCGGCGCGGGCGCAGCAGCCGAAGATGCCGACCATCGGGTTCTTAGGTGCAAACTCGGCTTCGGCCCAGACCCAATGGACCGCCGCTTTCGTGCAGCGGCTGCGCGAACATGGTTGGATCGAGGGCCGGACCGTTTCAATCGAGTATCGCTGGGCGGAGGGACGCAGCGACCGCTACACCGAGATCGCGGCCGAGTTCGTCCGGCTCAAGGTCAATGTCATCGCCACGGCGGGAAACGAAGCAGCCATTGCGGCCAAGCAGGTGACATCGGTCATTCCAATTATCTTCGCGGTAGCGGGGGATCCGGTTGGCACCGGCCTCGTCGCAAGTCTGGCGCGACCGGGTCGCAACGTCACCGGCCTTTCGCTCCAGTTCACCGATCTTGCTGGCAAACGGCTAGAACTTTTTCGCGAGGTTGTCCCCGGTCTCCGCCGCTTGGCAATTATGGCCAATATCAGCAGTCACGCCGCGGTGCTCGAAATGCATGAGGTCCAGACAACGGCCCGCACGCTCGGCCTCGAAATCTTGACAGTAGAAATCCGGCGAGCCGAGGATATCGCGCCGCCCTTCGAGATGCTCAAGAGCCGTGTGGATACGCTTTATGTCTGTGGCGACCCGCTCCTAAACACCAACCGAATTCCCCTCAACACCTTGGCGGCGGCCGCACGACTGCCGACGATGGAGCCTTTTCGGGAGCACGTCGAAGCGGGAGGCCTCATATCATATGGAGCAAACTTTCCCGACCTGCTCAGGCGCGCCGGCGACTATGTCGACAAGATTCTGCGCGGGGCGAAGGCGGGTGATATCCCGGTCGAGCAACCAACCAAATTCGATCTCGTCATCAATCTTACGACAGCCAAGGCACTCGGCCTCACCGTGCCCCCGACATTGCTCGCCCGTGCCGACGAGGTGATCGAATGAGGTGGCTGATGTCCGCCTATGGCCCAAAGCAGACATTCGAGTTGCGCTCGGGAATGTCCGCTTTCGGGGGTAAAGCGGACATCGCCCGGAATTGTCGTCATGTCCGTTTTTGACCCAAAGCGGACATCGGGTGGGGCGCTGGCGAA
>JBASAH010000553.1:0-2478 GCA_049650505.1 Xanthobacteraceae bacterium | reverse complement strand
GAATAGCAATTCGTTGAGCGAGGCGGAGGTCGAGGTGAGATAGCTGAACACCGCAAACACGACGACGGCGATGATCATGAACCATTTGCGGCCGAACACGTCGGCCAAGGGTCCGAACGACAGCGCGCCGAGCGCGGCGCCGACCAGTCCCGCCGAGCCGACTTGGCCGAACTGCGGCATCGGCAAGTGGATGACTGCGGCGATCGCCGGCGCGGTATAGCCGATGGCCTGGGTATCGAAGCCGTCGAGCGCCGCCACCAGCATGCACAGGATCAGAACGCCGATCTGAAACGGCGTCACGGGATGACGGTCGATCAGTTCAATGACATTAACCTTCGCCGCTGCCATGGTGTTTCCCCTCCGACGATCCCCGGTGCGGCTTGAGTGCCGCACGATTTTCCATGTTGGTTCGATTAAGGCGGATGCGCGCCTTTTCTGCAAGGCCGGCCGTTACGACGCTGGAAAACCAAGCGCCTTGCTCGCCAGAGCCGCGCCCTCGACCAGGGCGCGCAATTTGGCCCAGGCGATTTGCGGATGCGAGCGGCCGCCAAAGCCGCAATCGGTCCCGGCGATCAGGTTCTCTTTGCCGACCCGGCGCGCATACCGCTGCAGCCGCTGCGCGACGAGTTCGGGATGCTCCACGACGTCGGTCGAATGGGTGACGACGCCGGGAATGAGGATTTTGCCGGCCGGGAGTTTGACCTGGTCCCAGACCGCAACCTCGTGCTCGTGCCGAGCATTGGCGCCTTCGATCAGAAAGGCTTGCGCTTTGACCTTGAGCACGATGTCGACGATCTGCTCCAGTTCGAGATCGAAGGCGTGCGGGCCATGCCAGCTGCCCCAGCACAGATGATAGCGCACGCGATCTTCCGGAATGTTGCGCAGCGCATGATTGAGCGCTTCGATCCGCATCGCGCAGCGGGCGCGGAATGCGGCAAGCCCCATCGCCATGCCGATACGGTCCCATAGGGCCGGCAGCCAGGCATCGTCGATTTGTAGAATGAGGCCGGCGGCGGCGATCGCCTCGTATTCGATCCGCATCGCCTCGGCGAGCGCGAAGACATAGTCCTCGTCATTTTTGTAGTAGCGATTGTGCCGATAGACTTCGAGGCTTCCGGGCGCGGTCGACGTCAGGAACGCATTCGCCGTGCCGGCGACTGCAACCGTGACGTCGATTTCTTTCTTCAGTTCCGCCTGGCCGACATAGGTGACCGGGCCGGTGCAGGCCGCCACCGGGCGTTTCTTGGCGATCTGCGCGCCCGGCGCATAAAACAACGTGCCGCGCTCGGTCGCGTACTTATAGAAATCAGCAAATTCCTCGCGATCCTTGCCCCGCTCGATCAGCGGTTTCTCGTCGCCCGCGGCCATCTCGGTGAAACCGCCGAACCGGTTCTGCATATAGCGCAGCCAGTCGCCGCCCTTGGAATATTCGCCTTCGTTGACGATATCGATGCCGATCTCGCGCTGCCGCGCGACGATTGCCGCCACATCATCTGTGAGATGCGTCTGGTCGCCGATCGCCACGCCGGTGTCAAGCGACAGGAATGGAAGACTGCCGACGTGGGTCGTCAGGATCTTCGCGACACTTCGTTGCATGGCGCGCGCGTTTATTCCGCCGCCAGCACCGCACTTTCACGTCCGGCGCGGACCAGGCGGCCCGGCATGGCTCCGGTATGTTCGCCGCGCTCGAAGATCGGCGTGCCGGCGACCAGCGTCGCTTCATAGCCTTCGACACGCTGCACGAAACGCCGCCCGCCGGCCGGCATGTCGTGGACGAGTTCGGGCTTGCGCACTGTGAGATTGCCGAAATCGATCACGTTGATGTCGGCGCGGAGTCCGGGCGCAAGCCGGCCACGGTCGGTGAAGCCGAAGAAATCGGCGGTCTCGCTGGTTTGCCGCTTGACCAGATGTTCGAGCGGCAGACGCGGTCCGCGGCTACGGTCGCGGCCCCAATGCATCAGCATGAAAGTCGGCACGCCGGCGTCGACGATCGAGGTACAATGCGCGCCGCCGTCGCTTAAGCCCAGCAAGCAGGCCGGATCGTTGAGCATTTCGAAAATCGGCGCATGGTCGCCCGACACATAGTTCACCACCGGGAAATAGAGATATTGGCCTTCACCGCCGGTGATGTAGTCGTAGGCGATTTCGTCGGGCGGACGGCCTTCGCGCGCGGCGATCGCGGCGACGCTTTTCTCTGGCGCCGGCTCGTAATCCGGCGGGTCGCCCATCACATAGAACCTGTCCCACTTGCGCGTCACCGCCTGGCGGAATTGCGCGAGCTTGGCGACGTCGGCGTCGGACGGCGCCTCGCCGAGAATCTGCCGGCGTATTTCCGGATCGCGCAGCCGCTTGCGCTGTTCGGCGATCGGCAGCGATTCGAGTTTCTTGTAGCTCGGCCGCACCGTGAACGGATTGAGCGCGGTGCCGACGCCCATCATGACGCCGATCGGCCGGCCGGCGATCTGCGCGGTGAACGAG
>JBASAH010000552.1:0-3088 GCA_049650505.1 Xanthobacteraceae bacterium | reverse complement strand
GATGGCGCGGTGCATCGAGGCGAGGTCCGTCAGGTCGCCCTCTACGACCTCTGCGCCGAGCCGCCGTAGGGTTTCGGCGCGCTCGTCCTCACGCCGAACAAAGGCGCGCACCTTGTGTCCCCTTGCGAGCAGGAATTCGGTGAGGTTGCGGCCGATGCCGCCCACAGCGCCGGCCGCTCCGGTCACGAGGATCGGATTGTCGTGTTTATGTTTTGTCGTCATGTCGCTGACCCGCCGATAAGGGGATGAACTCGCGCCGCCTCATAGGCGCCTCCGAGGCTACAGACGGCGCATCGTATTGGCTTAAGCCAGCGCTCCGAAAGGGAAGCGTAATTTCCGTTGGGTCAAAAGCGGACGTGACGCTCTTAAATTTCGATGTCCGCTTTACCTTCGAAAGCGGACATTCGGCGGCGCGATCAGGATGTCCGCTTCGGGCCGTAAGCGGACATCAAGCTACTCGATCACCTCGTCTGCGCGGGCGAGTACGGATGGCGGCATGGTGAGGCCGAGGGCCTTGGCGGTCTTGAGATTGATCACCAGCTCGTACTTTGTCGGTGCATGCACCGGAAGATCGGCTGGCTTCTCGCCATTGAGGATACGATCGACATAGCCGGCCGCACGCCTGTACTGCTCAATAAAATCGGCTCCATAGGAGATCAGGCCGCCATTGGCGACGAATCCGCGTTCGAAGTAGACGGCGGGCAACTTATGTCGAGCCGCAAGCGCGATGATCAGGTCGCGATGGACCAAAGACAACGCGCTCGCCGTCACGATCAGGCCGCCATTCGGGGAGCGCGCAAAGGCCGTGATCGCGCGTTCGATTTCGCCCGCGTCGCGCACGTTGACCGGCTTTATATCTACGCCGGCCGAAGTGGCCACAGACTGAATTATCGCAAACTGGCCGATCCCGGCGGTTATAGCCGGATCCCACAATACTATTGCTCGCGTCAGACCGGGTGCGATTTCCTTGAGCAATTCAAGCCATTTTCCACTCAAGCCATATTCGAACTGCATGAAGCCGGTGGCATTGCCGCCCGGCTGCGCCAGACTATCAACGAAGCCGGAGCCGACTGGATCGGGGACGATCGCGAACACAACCGGCACGGTGTGGGTCACCCGAAGTAGCTGTCCTGTCGAAAAGCTGCCAGAGGACACGATGACATCCGGCGCGAGCGCGACCAATTCTTCCGCTTGTTTGTGGCTGGTGGCGGCATCGCCCCCAGCAGAGCGGTAGTCGATCCGCACGTTGCGGCCCTGCGTCCAGCCTAATTGCTGTAACGCTTGCTCGAATGCCGCGAGGCGAGTCTTATTTTCCGGATCCTCCGCAGTTATGCCCGTGAGCACGCCGATGCGCCGCATGCGGTCGGGCTGCTGCGCGCGGACCACGAGTGGCCAAGAGACCGCCGCGCCGCCGATAAGCGTGATGAACTCGCGCCGTTGCATGCGCCCCCTGAGAAACGCCTTGTGCAAGGCTTAGAGCCTAGCACTTTGCGACCAGGCGGCGTGTGAGAAATGGCACACAACCGAGCGCCTATTCTTCAGTAGGAGCGATGTCCGCTTTGGGTCAATAACGGACATCGAGGTTAGTTGAAGGAATGTCCGCTTTACCCCCGAAAGCGGACTCTAGACCGCAGTCGCAGAATGTCCGCCAAGGGCCATTTGCGGACATCAGCAAATCTATTCGACCACGTTGCTAGGATCGCATGCGTTCGTCGTCGGAGCGATTTCTTTGGCGACGGCAGCCATCGTCATCGCGGCGTCAGCGGAATAGCCTGGTTCTGCCCTGTTAGGAGCGGCGTGATGCGCCGCACGGTCACGCGGCGGTTTGCTCTTTCAGGACCCGGGGTCGGAATTTTCAAATACTGATCGCCGTAACCTTGGGTCGTAAGATTCTCGGCGGGTACCCCGAACTGCTGACTGAGCACCAATGCCACCGATTCCGCGCGCCGATCCGATAGCGAGAGGTTGTCAATCTCGGAGCCAACTGCATCGGTGTGGCCTTCGATCAGGAAAACCTCGCTTGGATTTGCGGCAATGGCACGGTTCATACCGTCAGCGACCACCGCCAAGCGGTCAATCTGGTCAGGGGAAACCTCCCAGGAACCAGTTTCGAAGGTCACTGTATTCAGGTCGATGCTCCGCATGCGCTCGCGTAACGGAAAACTGTAGCGAATCTCGTCGAGCGTATAAGGCCGCTGAATGTAATCCACTGGCGCGGCCCACAGCGCGTCATAGATGTCATCAGGCTGTGCATATTCGGCGTCAACAATGTAGCGCTCGCGCGGGATGCGGATCACCGGCGGCGGCAGATCGACGAAATAGCCGAAGGGCATCGGTGGTCCGCTATAGCGGTTGTCGATGATAATGATCTCACGCCCGTCCGGCAGGCGTCGGTAGCGGCGCAAGAGACGGCCGCTCTCGTCGTTCACCGAGTAGACGCGCGAGCCATCCCGCCGCTCAAACACTGTAACCGTGTCGGCGCCCCGTCGCTCGATGCGCACGTCTTGCGCCTGCCAGCGGAAGCGATCAGCGTCATTGTGGCGGATGATGGCACGTCCACCTTCCTCGACGATAACGCGTCCCGGTTCCTCGATCAGGACACGGTCGCCCTCGCGCACCTCGCGTCGGGCGCCGCGCACGTCATCGAGCCGGCGCGCGTTATCCTGTGCCGGAGGCGGCACGAACGAGCGCTGCGCCTGTGCCGCAGGGGACCCAGGTGGCGGAGCCGGTGGTTGCAGCGCGGATGGGGCAATGGCGGGCTGTCCAAGCGGCTGCTGTGGCGAAATCGGACGAGGTGGTTGTCCGGCAGGACCGCCGCGTTGACCTTGCTGCTGTACGCTTGACGGGGGCTGCGGAATCGTAGGGGGCTGTGCACCCCGTGAGGGCGGCTGAACTTGCTGCTGTACGGGTGGCGGCTGCACCTGACGTTGCTGTGGCGGAGGTGGCGGTGGCGGCACCTCACGCTGTCGTGGCGGAGGCTGCACTTCACGCTGCTGTGGCGGAGGTGGTGGCGGCTGCACCTCACGCTGTCGTGGCGGAGGCTGCACTTCACGCTGCTGTGGCGGAGGGGCTGGCGGCTGCACCTGAC
>JBASAH010000551.1:0-3326 GCA_049650505.1 Xanthobacteraceae bacterium | reverse complement strand
CTGCTAATGTCCGCTTTCGGGGGCAAAGCGGACATCATTCAGGGAAAAGTGGACATCAGCGGGCTTTTTATCACCCCTGTTTCGCCACGCGCTTGGGTGGTGTATCGGGCGGCAAGGAGACCCAGGGATGGCGTGACTCCTCCCACACTGCGATGGTCGGCGCGGGGAAATTCGGGTCGGCGAAGTTGCCAATGGCAACGGCGACGTACCCAGGAAAGCCTTCGCCCTCCCAGTAGACGGAGGAGCCGCATGTCGGACAGAAATGAAAGGTCAGCGCGTTGCCGCTTTCGGCTGTCCGCATCCACGCCGTAGCGTTGCCGGCGAAGGTGACCTGCTCCCGGCGGAAGCGCGCCTGGTTGCTGATCACGGCGCCGGTGCGGCGCTGGCACTCCAGGCAGTGGCACATGGAGATGCGCGATGGCTCGCCCTCAATTGAAAGGTGAAGCTGCCCGCAACTGCAGGCAGCGCGTCGGCTGGTCATTGGTTGGCTCCGTCGCTGTCGATATGGGCGGAGTGTAAGCTGGACGTCAAAGCGATGCACCATGAACGACAGCGACCATCGCGACGAGATTGTGCGGCTTGAGGCGCAGATCGATGAGCTCGCCGCCAGGATCGAGAGCTGCCGCAAATTCATTCTGGTCGGTCGGCTCGCCGTTGCGGGCGGCTGTGCGGTCCTCATCGCTATGTTGATCGGTGCGATCCAATTCCATCCGGCGGTTATAGGGGTCGCAGTCACAGCGGTATTTGGCGGCATCGTCGCTGCGGGCTCAAACCGCAGCACCGCGAAAGAAGCGATGCATGAATTGACCCTAGCTGAAGCAAAGCGGACGGCACTGATCGGGCAGATCGACCTTCGGCTTGTACCCAACCGGGACGAGCTACAATGAAGCTTCTTCACCTTGTCGGGCCGCAAGCGCCAAAATATCCTGGCATAAAATCTTACTCGAGGAGGAGCGTGCCGTGGCCTTATCCTATGTGTTCGCCGGCGTCGGCGGTTATTACGCTAGCAAACAAGGCGGTCTCGCCGGCGTATTTCGCTGCGCCACCGACGGCACCGATTGGAAACATGCGCTGAGTGAGATTGAAGCTTTTACCGTCTTTGTGCACCCGCGCGATCCGAATCTTGTCTTCGCTGGTACCGTCGATGGGGTCTATCGAAGCACTGATCGCGGTCAAAATTTCCGCCGCGCCGACTTTCCGGACCGCGGCGTGCAGGTCTGGTCGTTCCTGCATGACGACGCCGATCCGAAGAGGATGCTGGCCGGCGGCTCGCCGGTTTCGACCTATCGCAGTGAGGATGGCGGAGCGAGTTGGAAGCGTACGCCTGATCCACAATTACCGGTCCATGCCAAGATGCCGTTTTCCTGCCGCGTGATGCGGTTTGCGCCGCACCCTCGCCGTCGCGGCGAGATTTTCGCCGTGCTCGAGGTCTCAGGCGTGATGCGCTCAACCGATGGCGGTGAAAGCTGGAACGATTGTAGTGCCGACCTCCTGCGCTTGGCGGAAGCGGAGCCGCGCCTGCGCAGCAAGCTCGTCAGCGACACCGAGGCCGAAGGTATGCTCGATGGCCACGCCGTCTGCACCACTACCGCCGATCCCGACAGCGTTATCATCGCCGTGCGCATGGGCCTCTTCAACAGCAAGGATGAGGGCAAGACCTGGCAGGACATGCGCGTCGACCGCTTTTCACCGTTCACCTACGGGCGCGACATCAAGGTTTCGCCGCAGGATCCGAACACGCTCTACGCTTGTCTTAGCGTCGCGGCCTCGTCGAAAGACGGCGCACTCTACCGCAGCCAGGACGTCGGTAAGACTTGGCAGCGTTTCGACAAAGTGACGCCTCACGGCACGCTGATGTCGGTCGGCTTGCATCACGGCGACGCCAAGCAGGTCTACGTCGCGGCCCGCTACGGCGAGGTGTTCGGCACTCAGGATGGCGGCGAAAGTTGGCTTGAAATGCCGCTGCCGCAGGGCGTCCAGCACATCTACTCGGTGGCTTGTGGTTAGCGTCGCCGCAGATTTTGGGCGTGATAAGATCTGGCCGCCCGCAAAGGTGTCCCATGACTGATGTGACCTACGAGATTGTCCAGCACGATGGCGGCTGGGCGTATAAGGTCGATGGTGTGTTTTCCGAGACCTTCCCGACCCATGCTGAGGCGCTCGCCGCCGCGGAGGCGGCCGCCGAGGAGCAAACCATCGAGTACGAGGATGACAAGGGCAAGTGGCACACGGAAACCGCCAGCGGTCGCGACCGTCCGCACACCGTCGTAAAGGACAAGAACTGAGCTATTTTAGTCCGGCGCGCGGCGCCATATTCGCGCGCTTAAGACAATGAGCAAGACCTACACTATCGCTGACCTGCACGGTCGCTTCGATCTTCTCGAAATAGCGCTTGCGCAAATTAGCGAGCACGCCGAACTTCCGGCCACATTGGTCACACTAGGCGACTATGTCGATCGCGGTCCAGACAGTCGCAAGGTTATTGAGCGCCTAATGGCTGGCCTGGGGCACGATGGCTGGCGGCTAATCTGCCTCAAGGGCAACCATGAAGAAATCATGTGGCAGACTTGCCGCAAGTTGCCGGACGTCGATTGGTGGCTCACAAACGGCGGTAGCGCGACGTTGATCTCCTACGGACAACAGGAAAGCGATCAGGCTGACGTGACAATCGTTCCGGCAGCCCATCTGGATTGGGTAGAACGGCTACCGTTGATGCATGTCGATAAGCACCGCGTTTTCGTACACGCGGGCATCGATCCAAACTGTCCGCTGGATGAGCAGGACGCCGAAACCCTCATATGGAAAATTTATCCGGACGATGATGAAAGTGGCCACGGCCAGCGCCGCGTCGTACACGGGCACCATCACCATGCACACGGGCCGATCTTCAAGAAGAACCGGACCAACCTTGATACGCTTGCGTGGTACACCGGTCGGCTTGCAATCGGCGTCTTTGACGACGCTACGCCGGGTGGGCCGATTGACGTTTTTGAAATCAACGGCGAGCCGATTGAAAAGGTATTATCGAGTAGCCTCCGAGTGCCGACGAGGTGATCGAATAGCTAGGTCGATGTCTGCTTTTGGCCCAAAGCGGACATCCAAAACGCGCTCACGAATGTCCGCTTTCGGGGGTAAAGCGGACATCGAAATTTGAGAGCGTCACGTCCGCTTTTGACCCCAAGCGGACATTGGGCAGCCGCTCAACGACCTGCGCCTGAAGCCACGCCCGACCGGTTCCAGTGTGCTAGTTTGACCCGCTACGATGCCTTTGTCCTGAGCCTTGGGGAAGGCAATGAGACGGCGCTCCAGAGCAGGCGGCGAACCAG
>JBASAH010000550.1:0-1950 GCA_049650505.1 Xanthobacteraceae bacterium | reverse complement strand
CTGCCACATTGGGCATGCTGCCGCGTCTGGCCGATACTCGTTATGAATTGATCTCGATGGCGAACGCGCTCGACGTCGATCCCGCCAAGGCGCTCTATCTCGGCAAGGCGGCCAACGAGCAGAATATCGAAACGCTCGATCTGGCGCGCTACCGGATCGTCGCTTTCGCAACGCACGGCCTGGTGCCCGGTGATCTCGACGGCCTCACGCAGCCGGCTTTGGCGCTCACCGCGCCCGAAGTCGCCGGCGTCAAGGGCGACGGACTCCTGACCATGGAGAAGATTCTCGCGCTCAAGCTCGACGCCGACTGGGTCGTCTTATCGGCTTGCAACACCGCGGCGGGCGCCGGCGCGGGCGCCGAAGCCGCTTCGGGGCTTGGCAGCGCGTTCTTTTATGCCGGCACCCGCGCGCTTCTTGTCACCAACTGGTCGGTGCATTCAGCGTCAGCGCGCGACTTGACCACCGATCTGTTCCGCCGCCAGCGCGCCGATCCGGCGCTGACGCGCGGCGAAGCGTTGCGGCAAGCGATGACCGGGCTGCTCGATGGACCAGGCGCCGTCGATGGTTCGGGGCGCACCGTCTACAGCTATGCGCATCCCTTGTTCTGGGCGCCGTATTCGGTGATCGGCGACGGCGGCGGGACGTGATTTAGAGCGGATGGAAATTGACCGCGAACGCTTCACCGCTCGGTCAATTTGAACTCGATGCGGCGATTGCGCCGGTAGGCTTCCTCGCCAACGCCGGTGTCGATCGGCTGAAACTCGCCGAATCCGGCGGCGGCGAGCCGCTGCGCTGACACGCCCTTGGTGGTCAAATATTGCACCACCGCAATGGCCCGCGCGGCCGAGAGGTCCCAGTTCGATTTAAAAACAGTACCGGTGACCGGGCGCACGTCGGTATGTCCGTCAACGCGCAGAATCCAGGCCAGATCGGGCGGAATATCGCTCTCGAGTTGGAGCAATACTTTGGCCAGGCCGTCGAGTTCGACGCGGCCTTGGGGCTTTAAGTCAGACCTGCCGCTATCGAAAAATACCTCTGACTGAAATACGAACCGATCGCCGACGACACGGATGTCCGGCCGATCGCCGAGAATGTCGCGAAGTTTGCCGAAGAAGTCCGAGCGGTAGCGCTGCAGTTCATTGACGTGCTCGGCCAACGCCAAATTAAGCTGACGGCCGAGGTCGCTGATCCGGTTCTGCGCTTCCTTGTCCTTGTTCTGGGCAGTCTGCAAGCTCGCTTCAAGCGCGGCGAGTTGATTGCGCAGTGCGGCTAGCTGCTGATTAAGAAGCTCGACCTGCCCCAAGGCGCCGGCTGATATTTTCTTCTCGCCTTCGAGTTGGCCGGTAAGCTCCGTTGCCTTGCCTTGCGCGGCTGTCGTGGCGGCTTGGGCGCTTTCAGCCGCCGCTTTGAGGCGATCGCGCTCGCTTTGCACATTGGCGAGGCTTGCGCGCAATTGAACGAGTTGACCTTCGAGATCGGCCTTGCCCGATTTCTCCATCGATAGGAGCTGGCTTAGCTGCGCGACCTGGGTGTTGAGGCGCGACAGCGCGCTATCCTTGTTGGCGACTTCCTGTTGCAAATAAAATTGCACCACGACAAAAACGGTCAGGAGAAAGATGATGCCGAGGATCAGCGTCGACAGCGCGTCGACGAAGCCCGGCCAGTAATTCATCGCGCTTTCGCCGCGCCGCGTCCGAGCAAGGGCCATCACACCTCAACTCAAGAATTTACTTTCTCTTCCAACATGATTTCGAGCAGCTTCCTGATCTCGCGCTGCTGTTCGGCTTGGCCGTCGACCCACTCGCGGATGGTGCCTTGCTCGGTGCGCATGTGATGCACCAGCACCTGGATTGCTTCGGCCAAGTTCGCCATCGCGGCGGCCGCGGTCTTGCCGGCGCCGGCCTGATCGACGGCGCCACGCAACCGCTCGATCGCCGCGTTCAGTTCGCC
>JBASAH010000549.1:0-2979 GCA_049650505.1 Xanthobacteraceae bacterium | reverse complement strand
ACATGACGGCGTTCAACATCGTACGGTGCCGCGTCAAACCGGGCCACGAAGAGCATTTCATCGCAGCTCATCGCGGCGGGAGGCTTGAAGTGCGTGGTTTCCGGGGTGGCGCTTTAGTGAAGACCGGCGAACGCAGTTACTGCATCGTCGGGGAATGGACTAGCCACCAAAGGATGGTTGAGGCCCGACCGAAGATGATTGCGATCCTCGACACGTTTCGCGACGATCTCGAAGACCTGGGAGCAGGGCTTGGCGTGACCGATCCTGTTTCCGGTGAAGTGGTGGTTAAGTTGACCGCGTCGAGGCCAGCAACGAAGAAGCAGGGCGCTAAGACCAAAACGGCCAAACGCAAGAAGCGCCCGTGAGCCTCAGTTCGCACGCTTATTAGGGCGCGTACTCATAAATCCGGTTCTGTAAGCGCGGCTCGATGAATGTCCGCCTTGCTCCAAAAGCGACTAAATTGCTGCGTGGCCGCGAAATGTCGCGATGGGCCATAAGCAGACATGATCGCATCTTTAGGTTTCAAAATAGCTCGGCCGGTTGATTATCCCGTTCGCTACCTCGAGCCGCGTGTTTCCGGAGCGCTGCTCGCATGGCTTCGTCACGCTGGCAATGTTGTGTGCCGTGTTGACCAGCGCAATATGGGAAAGGGCCTGCGGAAAGTTGCCGACCATGCGCTGAGCGCCGGCGTCATACTCCTCGCCGAGCAAGCCGACGTCGTTGCACAAGCCGACGAGCCGCTCAAACAGGCGCTGTGCGTCGGCGGAACGTCCGATCAGTACATAGGCGTCGGCGAGCCAGAAGCTACAAGGAAGGAAGGCGCCCTCGCCGGGCGGCAGGCCATCGCTGGCGGCTGCGGTATCGTACCGGAGCACGAATCCGCCGCGCATGAGCTTTCGCTCAATAGCCTCGACAGTACTTTGGATGCGTTTGTCGTCAGGCGGTAAGAAGCCAACCTGCGGGATCAATAGCGCGCTCGCATCCAACAGGTCGCTTTCGTACGCTTGGGTGAACGCGCCAATCTCGGAGTTAAACGCCCGCCGGCAGACCTCGTCGTGAATCTCAGCTCGGATCTGGCGCCATCGTTCAAGCTCGCCGTCGAGCCCGTACGCCTCCATGGTCTTGATGGCGCGGTCAAAAGCGACCCAGGTCATCACCTTCGAATAGGTGAAATGCTGGCGTCCGCTGCGCACCTCCCAAATACTTTCGTCCGGATCACCCCACACGGTTTCGAGGTGCGCGAGTAACGCACGCTGAAACTCCCAGCCTGCCTCCAGGTGCTGCAGACTTGCAGCCCGCGCGTGATAGAGCGCATCCATCACTTCACCAAAGACATCGAGCTGAAGCTGGTCGGCGGCGGCATTGCCGATCCGCACGGGTTTCGAGTTCTCGTACCCGCTAAGCCACGGCACCTCGCGCTCGGCCAGCCAACGTTCGCCGGCTGCCCCGTACATGATCTGAATCTCGGCCGGGCTTCCGGCGGCGGCGCGGAGCAGCCAGTCGCGCCATGCCCTCGCCTCATCATAGTAGCCCGTGTTCATTAACGCCAAGAGCGTTAGCGTGGCGTCGCGCAACCAACAAAAGCGGTAGTCCCAGTTGCGCGAGCCGCCCAGTTGCTCGGGCAGCGAGGTGGTCGGCGCAGCGACTATGCCGCCGGTGGGCCCGTAGGTCAGAGCCTTCAACGTGATCAGCGCACGCGTGATGAGCTCGGCGTACGGTCCCTCGCTGCGGAAGGCGTTTGCCCACGACTGCCAGAATGCCTCCGTCGATTGCAGTGCCTCTTCTGCATCCTCCGGCTCGGGAATCGGTAAGTGCGATGGGATGTAGGTGAGGACGAACGGTACCCGCTGTCCGGCCGACACGATGAAGTCGCTGACCGTGGTCATCCGCTCGCCCCGTAGCTCGACCGGCGTGCAAAGATGCAGCATATCTGGCCCGGCGATCGCCAGGAGATCGCCGTTTTCGCTGCGCGTTACCCAGGGCGTCCAACCGCCATACCCAAATCTGACAATTAGCTCCGCGCGCATCGCCACGGTGCCGCGTTTGCCAACCACCAGACGGATGAGACGCGACTCCGCCCGCCCTTGGCGCACAGGCATAAAGTCTATCAGGACGGCTGCGCTGCCATCGGCGGCGGTGAACTCGGTTTCGAGGATCAGCGTGTTGCGTCGGTATCGGCGCTCGATCCGAACATTGGCCTCCCGTTCAACAGCCGCCGGGGCGATCTGCCAGCGGCCATTGTCGGCGTTCCCCAGGAGCGCTGCAAAACAAGCCGCCGAGTCGAACCGTGGCCAGCACAGCCAGTCAATGGAGCCATCTTTTGAAACGAGCCCCGCCGTCTCGCAGTCACCAATGAGCGCGTAATCCTCGATACGGCTAGGCATGAACGCTGTTCCCCCAAAGGCGTACACTGGTTGAGCGCGTCGGGATCGCACTTAAAAGGTCGGGCATCACGAAAAGGCAACTGCCCACCGCACGCGCGCCCGGGTTCCCGCCGGCTTTGCTCGGAGCGAGTTCAGCAGGGGCCCTTATCCATTACATCAAATTCGGCCAGCAATGTCCGCTTTGGGTCATTCGCGACCGAGCCATTTCGTGCCAGTGCTGAACAATGTCCGCTATGCCTCCGATAGCGACCATTCAAGGTATGAGTCCGAATTGACGCTATGGGCCAATAGGCGACATCAGCCAAGTCTCACTTCTTAATCATAGAAAGACCGCCTCACGGCGGTCTCTCTGAAATCCGATCTGGTGTTTTGACTAGGCGGCTGCGATGTCCGCTTTACCTTTTCCAACTGTTTAGTTGCGCTCCAATACGGCTGTAAGATCAGGCACCGAACCGCGCAATCTCGTTATCGGTGGGAACGCGGCCCTGCGGCGTCAGCTTGTCAACAAAAGCTGGCAGAATTTTCGACAGTTGCGCAGTCACGTCCTGTTCGGACAAACCGGTCTTTTCGGCCAAGGTCTTGATAAGTGACGGAC
>JBASAH010000548.1:0-1996 GCA_049650505.1 Xanthobacteraceae bacterium | reverse complement strand
GTGAGGAGGAGGAGGAGGAGGTGGCGGCGGCGGCTTGATGGCTGCGACGGCGCGCCGCCGCTGGCGCCGGGTCCGTTCCATCCAATGGCTCCGCCGGGGATGCGGCAGAACCGGGGCCGGTTTGATTGATGCGCTTGACGGCGCTGTGGGGGACGCAGGGGCGCTGGGTAATGCCGTCCTCTTTGAAGGTGTCGCCGCGCCTTCGATCACCCTGGCGCGGTCGCATAGGCGCCGTAGGGACCCTGCTCGTTCGGTGGAGCCCGGGCGCGACATTAAATGCGATGGCCAGGCCAGGCCGCGGATCGACCAATGCGAGGCCGCCCGCCAATGGCCGGCCGCCGCGCGCGAATGTATTTTTCCGTGCCGCATCGAGGACGATGATCTTCACGCGGCCGGGAAGCGCCGCAAGCGGTTGGGTGAAATCCGAAATGCGAATTGCCTGCAGCGCACGTCGACGTCGCGTTGAATATCGGCATCGATCGGCACGAAATAATTCTCGCCTCCAAACTGCAAACCGAAACCGGCGAGATAGATCACCGCGACCGCATTGGGTCCGGCCGGCGCGACTTGACCAATAAACTCCCGAAAAGCTTCCCTGCAGCGGCGCCTGATCGAGATTCCTCCCCCCGGTGACTGCGAACCCCGCCGCGCCCGGTGCGTCGGCAATGAGACCGGCATCGTTGGCTGGCGTAGCGAGCGTAGCCGTCCGGTATTGATCATTGCCGATCACCAGCGCGAAGCGTACCTCCTGCGCGAGGCTCCTGTGCCGGCCGAACAACAAAACGACTAGCACCGCAACCTATAACGATGATGCGCGGACGAAGTTAGCCATCACGAATCTCCCCACTCCATCGGGTGATACAGGGGTCGAGGGCCATTTTGACAATCAAGGGGCCCGGAATAATGTCGAACCGCTGTCATCCGATAGTTGGCTCGCGCTCACTCCTGAAATGATAAATTTTCGAACGGCAGCGTTTTCGAACACCAGCGTTGCGATGGAACCATTTGCTTCGCGGCAGCATGCGCGCTAATGATCTAAAAGAACTTTTTGTTTTAATGAGCCATCATGCATTTGCAGTCCGGTGGACTATTTCCGGCTCGCAATAAGTGATAAACACGAAACGAACCGCCGCGTGATGGACCGATAAGCGTGAGTGATGGACCGATAAGCGTGACGGATCGATAAGCCCGATATCATCTGTTGGCTTTTCTTTTGTTCGCGTTGGGGATACAAGCTGCCTTTATTGAAAGGGAGGTATTATGGCGAAGAGGAAGAAAAAGCGGCGCGCGTGGACTTCAGGCGAGCTCCGTGACCTGAAAACGATGGCGCGCAAGAAGACCAAAGCATCGCAGATTGCGAAGAAGCTGAGGAGAACTGAAGGCGCGACGCGCCAAAAGGCTTTCAGCATCGGGCTCTCGCTCGATTCCCGTTCCTGATTTTCAGAGCACATCGGAACTTCGTCGCAACCGCACGGCCGGGTCGGTTAAGATCAGACCCGGCCGGGCTTTGTTTGTTTGTTGCAAGAAACCGGAGCGCACAAGGCGTCTTGCGCCTCGTGCGCAGCTTTATTTCTTTGTCTGTGGTTCTTTCGCAGGCCGAGCCTTTAGGAATAAATCCTTAATTAACATGGGCTTGGCCGGACCGAAGGGATCGGGCGGTGCGACCACGTTACTGCGCCGTCATTAACTAACGGTCGCGAACTCGCCCAAAATGTGTTGTAATGTGGGTATATTCGACGCCTTGAAGTCTGCGGCAAAGTTCCCCGCGACGAGCCAGGATGGTCGACCGCCGGTCGTTGCAAGCCGCGCGTAGTCTCGCGTCCTCAAGATATGGTACGCAGCGTTAGATGAACCACGCCACCGGTCCGGCTGCCGCTGGGTTAAATGGAAACGCTTACCGCCGTTGAAAGTGCAAACAGCGTGAAACTTTCACAGCAGCAGCCATCGACAATTTTAGCGATTGCAATGGATTTGCTTTTACGAACGGATTTGCCGT
>JBASAH010000547.1:0-4381 GCA_049650505.1 Xanthobacteraceae bacterium | reverse complement strand
GTGATGGCGTGACCGCCGATATGCGGCTGCGCCTCGACGATGATGACCGAGGCGCCGCCTTCGCGGGCGACGATCGCCGCCGGCATGCCGGCCGCGCCCGATCCGATCACGACCACGTCGGCTTCGCGGTCCCAGGGCGGCTGGCGTTCATCCACGGCGACGGCCTCTCATGAATCCGTATCGGCTGAAATCAGGCAAAAGGACTGACAGCATCGCCGCTTTTGTGTCATTTGGATAAGCGCAATGATCGCTACCTGAGGAATGCCGCATGGCCGATTTTGTTACCACCCACCGGCTCACTCATAAAGCGAGCCTGAAGATGATCGACGCCGGCGTGGCCAAGGCCGAGATGCTCGGCTGCAAAGCGTCCCTCGCCGTGGTCGATCAAAGCTGCCGACTGATCGCCTTTGTGATGATGGATGGCGCACGGCACTTCTCAATCATCACCACACAGCGCAAGGCAATCACCGCCGCCTCGCAGGGGTTGCCGACCGGATATGCGCCGGAGGAAAATGCGCTTTCCATGGCCGTGCGCATGGGCGATTTTACCAACGTGCCGGGCGGATTTCCGATCGAGGTCAACGGTGAGGTGATCGGTGCGGTGGCGGCCGGCGGCGCCAAGATCGAGCAGGATGTCGAGGTGGCCAAGGCAGCGCTGGCGGCATTGCAATTATAATGCCTTCTTTCCGCTCGTCCCCGCGAAAGCGGGGACCCAGCGTTTCATACCATGCCGTTTGCGTAATTCCTCTGGATTCCCGCGTGCGCGGGAATGAGCGGACGATTTACCGAGCCCCGCGCATCTCATCGCGCGCCGCCTGCACCGCCTTGATGATGTTCTGATAGCCGGTGCAGCGGCACAGGTTAGAGGCGAGCACGTCGAGCAGCTCTTCGTCGCCGATATTCGGATCTTTCTCTAGCACATTGGTCGCCAACATCAGAAAACCCGGCGTGCAATAACCGCATTGCAAGCCATGGTTCTCGATAAAGGCGCGCTGCAGCGGGTGCAGCTCATCGCCGTTTGCCAATCCTTCTACGGTGCGGATCTTCTTGCCTTGCGCCTGCACCGCAAACATCAGGCAGGATCGCACCGCTTCCTCCTCGACAATCACCGTGCATGTGCCGCAGATGCCGTGCTCACAGCCGATATGCGTACCGGTCTGCCCGCAATCGTCGCGGATCGCGTCGACCAGCGTTTTGCGCGCCTCGACCCGGATCGGATAATCGCGGCCGTTGATATTGAGCGTGATGTCGAATTTTTCGTTCATGGCCACTGCAGTGAATGATCAGCGCGGCAATACATCGGAAAATTTACTCCGCACGTGGTCCTCGACCTCTTTGCTGGCGCGCACCACGACAGGGAAGCTGTCGCTCCGCTTGAACGGCTTGCAGGCGTCGATCACGACGCGGGCGTTGCGCGGATCGTCGGCGCCGTAGACCATCGGATCGAGCGTCGTCGACCAGCAGCCGCGCAGCGTTTCCATGCCCTCGCGCGGATCGAACCGCGTGCACATCGCCCACACCACTTTGTCCATGTCGGACGGATCGATGTCGTCATCGACCACGACGACGAAACGGTTGGCATAGGCGCCGGCATGGCATTGCGAGGCGATCAGGCCGGCTTGTTTGGCATGGCCGGCATATTGCTGTTTGATGGCGACGGTGAGCCACAGCCGGCTGCCGCCAGCGGGATGCGTCCAGACGGCTTTCACCTCCGGCACACCCGCGGCTTCGAGCTGATTCCACACCGCACCCGCACGATAGGTGCCGCGGTAGAATGAATCGTCGTCGGGCGGAATTCCTGGGATCGCGCCGAGGAGGATCGGGTCGTCGCGGTGCATGAATGTTTCGATGCGGATTGCCGGCTCTTGCTTGAGACCGCCGGCATAGTACCCCGTCCATTCGCCGAGCGGACCTTCGTCGAGCAGATCGTTCGGGTGAATGAAACCTTCAAACGCGATTTCCGCGTGCGCCGGAATTGGCAGGCCGGTGCGCGGCCCCGCGATCACTTCGACCGGTTCGCCGATCAGCCCACCCGCTGCGTCGAATTCGTTCTTGCCATAGGGAATTTCCAGCCCGGCGATCATGAAGAGCGCCGGATGCATGCCGCAAATCACGGCGATCGGACAGGGCTCGCCGCGTTCGTGATAGCGGCGGCGGATGAGATCGCCGTGCTTGCCTTTCGAGCACATCACCGTTGCGGCATTGCGCGACTGCGCCTGTACGCGATAGGCGCCGTAATTGATCCAGCCGGTATCCGGATCGCGCATGATCACCATGTTGCCGGTGCCGATATAGTAACCGCCGTCCTGTTCGTGCCAGCGCGGGATGGGGATTTTGAAAATGTCGATATCGGTGCCGGTAAGAACGTTTTCCATCACCGGTCCGCTCGTTATCGTCGCCGGCGCGATGGCGCGCGCCTCCTTCATGTAGCGCCGCCAATAGTGTACGAGATCGGTCGCACCACCGTCCGGATCGAGGCCAAGCGTGATGTTGATCCGGCGCACCGAGGTCAAAATGTTGGCCAGGATGCGATGACCGCGCGGATGACCGGGAATGTCATCGAACAGCACCGCCTTGTTGCCGATCCGGCGCTGATAAATATCGACGATGCCGCCGATCTCGCGTTCGCGCTCGGCACCCTTGATGTCCTGTAGCTCGCCGGCCGCGCGCAGGCGCGCGATCCAGGCGCGCAGATCCTGCCGTTCCTTTACGGCGGACTTGGCAGCGATGCGCGTTTTGACGGCCGTATCCATGCGGATTGCGCGCCCGATGTTTCAACCAAGCGAATTGGTTGTGAAGCGGCAGGTTTCCGCTACGCGATCATCCTAGAGCATGATCCAGCAAAGTGGAAACGGGGTTGCGCCTACATGTCGAGGACCAGCCGCTCGCTTTTGCAGCCACAGCAGCAGATCATGACCTTGGCATTAGAGGCCTGCTCTTCCTCGCTCAGCACCGAATCATGGTGCTCCGGGATTCCGGAAATGACGCGGGTTTCACAAGCGCCGCAGATGCCGAGCTCGCAGGAATAATCGACGTCGACACCGGCCTCGAACAGCACTTCAAGAACCTTTTTGCCCTCCGGGATGAAATACTCCTCGCCGGAACGTGCAAGCTCGACCCAGAACCCGCCGATATGGGCATTGGCGCCATCGTCCTTGGGCGTGAAATATTCGACGTGGATGTTGCTGCGCGGGCGGCTTGCGGCGGCCGCCTCAAAGGCATTGAGCATTGGGTTGGGGCCGCAGCAGTAAAAGTGCGCATTCTCCGGCGCCGCCGCGATTGCCGCGGCGAGATCGAGGAATTGGCCGCTCGCCTCGTCGTCGAAGTGTAGATGCGCCAATTGCGGATCGAATTTCTGTAAGTCTTCGAGGAAGGCCATGTCCTCGCGTGACCGGCAGGAATAGTAGAGCTTCCAAGGCCGCTTGAGCGCGGCTAGCTGTTGCGCCATGCACCAGATCGGCGTGATGCCGATGCCGCCGGCAATGAGCACGACATGTTCGGCGTTCTCGACCAGCGGAAAAGTATTGCGTGGCGCGCTGATCTTGATTTGGTCGCCGACGCGCATCTCATCGATGATGTAGCGGGAGCCACCGCGACTTGCGGCGTCGCGCTTCACGCCGACGACATAGCTGTTCGGATCGGAATTTGGCGCGACCAGCGAAAATTGCCGGACTAACCCGTTGGGAAGATGCAGATCGATGTGCGCGCCTGGCGCATAGGCAGGCAGCTGTGCGCCATCGACACGCGCCAAGGTGTAGATCTTGGTATCGCGCGCAACGTCTTGAATGGCGGTGACGCGCGCGTCGATCAGCCCCGCTTGATGCGGCGGCAAATGCGCGGAACCCGTGGCGGCAGGCGGTGCGGTCAGGCTGTCCATGCAATTGATAGATAGGCGGCGAGCATAGGATTGCGCAACCGTGAGCTCACAGCGCCGCGGCGCTTGGCTGGCCGCGCGCGGAATTGCTCGCGGCAGCCGCGTTTTCCAGGTGTTCTGCGAACACACGTCCGATCATTGCGACGACGGGCCCGGACGGCGGTTCGGCAGCGAGCCGCGCCGGTAGGTCGGCGATTGTTGCGGCCATCACGCGCTCGTCGGCACGCGTTGCCGATACGACGGCAACAGCCGGGGTGCTTGGATCGAGGCCGGCTTTAAGCGCGGCGGCGACCAAATCCGGCAAGGTCTGCGTCGGCATGTACACGACCGTCGTCACGGTCGGATCGGCAAGACTTTTCCAGTTAATGTCGGCGGGCAGTTTGCCGCCGCGACTATGGCCGGTGATGTATTGCAACCGGCGCGCCTCCCCGCGGCGCGTCAAGGAAACGAGCAGGCGGCCGGCGGCGCCTTGCGCGGTGGTGATGCCGGGCACGACCTCCACTGCAA
>JBASAH010000546.1:0-22931 GCA_049650505.1 Xanthobacteraceae bacterium | reverse complement strand
CCGCAATTGCGCGCCGAGATCGCATCTGCGGCGCCAAGCGTCGATTTGAAGACGGCGGCCCAAGTGACGCCCCAAGTGACGTCCCAAGTGACGTCCCAAGTGACGTCCCAAGTGGGGCCCCAAGTGGGAGCCCAAGTTACGCCTCAAGCAGTGCCTCAAGCAGTGCCTCAAGCGGCACCCCAAGTAGCGCCTCACATGACGCCCCCAATGACGGCCCAGATGACAGCTCACGTGGCGGCCCAAGCTGAGCCGCCGCCGCCGGCAAGAATGCTCGCCGAGCGCGTACCGGCAAAACTGGCTGAAACGGCGCCGGTTCAGATGCAGCCAGCGCAGATCGAGCCGGCTCCCGCCGAATTCCGCACCATAATGCCTACTCCAACTGCGTATTCCGCCCCGGCAACCCACGCCCACGGCGGATGGCTCATTCAGATTGGTGCCTTCGACGACGAGGACCAGGCGAAGCAGCACTTGAGCGCCGCGCAGATCAAGGTCCACGTCCCGCTCGCTGCCAAAGATCCGTTCACTGAACGCGTCCAGAAAGGCGATAAGGCGCTCTACCGCGCACGCTTTGCTGGCTTCGACAAGTCGACCGCAGAAGCGGCGTGCCGGGCCCTTAAACGCAGCGACTTTGAATGCATGACACTGAAAAACTAAGAAGCGCCGCTTAAAGAGCGCCGGGTGGTCGCGAGGATCACCCAAAGAATCCAGGGAACGTCGACAAAGGACAGAAGGCCACGCGAGGTCCGTACGGAGTACCTCAGCGATGGCGGCGCAGCAGCACGTCCTTGGCCTCATTAATTCGGGCCGCGAGATACGTCGTCCCCCCTTGGTCGGGATGCAGTTTCTTCATGAGCGCCCGGTGCGCGCGGCCAACCTCGTCCAGACCCGCCCCGGGCTGAATGCCAAGGACCTGATAGGCCTCCTGTTCAGTCATTTTGCCGGACGCCGTGCGCCAGCCCGCCGTACCCGCGTCACGCTGTGCGTGCTCACGCCAGCCGGCGTTCCTGCCGTCAAGATAAGCTGCCAATAGGCTCAGCGGCCAAGGCAGCGCCTCCCCTAACAGATAGATTCCGAAAAGCCCAAGACCGAATCCGACGGCTAAATCGCCGCGCGCGAGCAGAACGGCGGCAATGATGAGCGCCAGCGTGCCGCCCATGCGCTGGCGGCTCGCGTTAAGGAATCCGCCTTGGCGCGATTTTTTGGCCGCCCAGAGCAAAAGCAGGAGAACGGCGATGCCGACGAGAATAGGCATTGGACCTATATAGCCAATTCAGCGGCAGGGCGGCGCCGAGAATTCAGTCCGCGAGCAAATCATAGGTATCGAGCGGCTTTCCCGTGGCTGCGATCCATTCCGCGCGCGCCGCGGCGCGACGCTTGCCGCGCTCGTCGACGGGCAGCCGCAGCGCATCGATCAAGACCCTCACCTCGTCGCGGGCGGTGAGGTGCGAACTGTTGGGCCGCAGACCGAGCGTATCCTCGTTCAGATCGTCGAGCGCGGTGAGCCCGCGCGGGAAGAATTCCCGGTAGACCACCCGTTCGGCAAATCCATCAACGGTGCGGAAACCAAGCTGTTTCGAGAGGGCATCGACCCCTCCCCGACCAGCCGTCGGTTGCGTGAGCCCAAGGTCGAAAGCCGATTGCGCACGACCACCCAGTCGGTCAGACCGCCATCCACCAGACGGCGCTGGCGGCGCGCTTCGCGGACCATCTCGGCATAATGGCTAATCCCCGCCACCTCGAAACTGATCGGATCGATTGCGCCGAGAACGTCGAAGTCGACAAAACTGTCGTTTAAGGGCGTGATCAGGGTGTCCGCCATCGAATGGGCGAGACGCATCATGTAGGAATCGTTCCCCGGCGTATCGATGACGACAAAGTCGTGACTTTGCTCGACCGAGCTTACCGCCTGAGCAAACGCAGCGAATTCTTGGGCTTCGATTTCATCGAGCCGCATGCCGCTGCCGCGTGCGACACAATAATGCACAGGGATTTCCAGTTTACTGCCGGTGCGCGCGGCCCATGCCCGGCGGTTCTCGATATAGTGGCTGAAGCTCTTCTGGCGTGAATCGAGATCAATCGTGGCGACCCGCTGGCCGGCATGCAGCAGCGCGACGGCGACATGCATCGCCGTGGTCGATTTCCCGGAGCCGCCTTTTTCGTTCCCAAGGACAATGACATGCGCCGAGAACGGACGGCCAAGCTCCGCCTGCATCAGCATAGGACGCAACCCCTGCGTTGCCACTACTTACGGAATTTGCAACGCGTAGCGTCAAGATACAGCATCGATCGAAATAAGTTAATCATAAACGAAATGATGCACTGACGAAACGCGCCCCGGTGTGCTCACGCTGCAACGTCATCATGAAAGCCTCGAGACGAACCAAGCATCTTCCTCGCGTCATCCGGACCTTACCCGCCCTGCGCCGTGCCGTGGCGAATTTCCGCGCGCGCGGCGACAAAATCGCGTTGGTGCCGACCATGGGCGCGCTGCACGAAGGGCATTTATCGCTCATAAGCGGGGCGCGAAGCCGTGCCGATCGGGTGATCGTCTCGATATTCGTCAATCCGACCCAGTTCGCCCCGAACGAAGACCTCAACACCTATCCGCGCACCTTTGACGCCGATATTGCCGCCTTGGCGGAACTCAAAGTCGAACTTGTCTGGGCGCCTGCGGCGCCAACGATGTATCCGGCCGGCTTCGCCACGCGGATCGTACCGGAGGGGCCGGCCACCGTCGGGCTCGAAGACGCCATCCGCCCGCATTTTTTCGCTGGCGTGGCGACTGTGGTCGCCAAGCTCTTGATCCAATGCGAGCCTGACATCGCGGTGTTCGGAGAGAAGGATTATCAGCAGCTCAAAGTCGTTACGCAGCTTGCCCGCGATCTCGACCTCAAATGCCGCATTCTCGGTGTGCCGATCGTGCGCGAGCCCGATGGCTTGGCGCTCTCCTCGCGCAACCGGTACCTGAGCCCGAGCGAACGGCAGGCCGCGGCAATGCTTTACCGCGCGCTCAAAGAATGTGCGGGAAAGGTCGCTGCCGGCGCGCCGCTTGACGCCGTACTCGACTATGGGCGCAAGACGATCGCGCGCACCGGCACCGGCTTGCAACTCGATTATTTCGAGGCCCGCAATGCCGATACGCTCAAGCCACTCACCGGCGCGAGCGGCGAGCCGATCCGACTCCTCGCCGCGGCACGGATCGGCACGACACGGCTGATCGACAATGTGGCGGTGTAATTGCGGCCGATCTTATTTCGCCGCAGCCAGTTTCATCGGATCTTTCACGTTCGGATAGGTCTCGAATTCCTCACTCCAAAGCTGGCCATCGATCTTCACTACTTTGCGGATGTAGATGTTAGTGACGATATCGCGGGTGTCCGGATCGATAGAGACCGGGCCGCGTGGGCTTTCCCAGGCCATGCCTTTCATCGCCGCGATCAAGGTCTCGCCCTCGGAATTGCCGCCGGTTTTCTTCAGCGCCTCATAGATCAGATGCAAGCCGTCATAGGCGCCGAGAGAAACGAAATCCGGACGGAAGCCGTTCGCCTTCTGGATTCCGGCCACATAGGACTTGTTGAGCGCGGAATCGTGCGCGGCCGAATACGGCCCGGCGGTAATCATACCGAGCATCTGATCGCCCATATTATTGAGATCGTCGTCATCGGTGAGATCCCCCGGACCGATGACTTTAATGCCCGATCTAGCTAGCCCGCGTTCGGCGAATTGTTTGGCGAAAATCGGCGCCTGCGTACCCGGAAAATAGATGAAGGCCGTGTCCGGCTTTATATCGCCAATGCGCTGCAAGAACGGCGCGAAGTCCGGATTGGCAAGGGGTATGCGGATCGATTCCGCGATTTCGCCGCCGATCTGTTTGAAGCGCGTCGTGAACGCTGTTTCCGCTTCAACGCCCGGCGCCCAATCGTTGACCAGGGTGACGACGCGCTTGCTGCCGTTCTTGGCCGCCCATTCGGCAAGAACCCACGATTGCGGCGCCAAAATAAATCCAGCGCGCACGAAATAAGGCGATTTTGTCGTCGTGATCGAGGCGCCCGAACTCATCACCAAAGTGGCTTTCTTGGATTCGGTTACAAGCGGCGCGATGGCGAGCGCCGTGGGCGTGATGCCGATGCCAAGGATGTCGACCTTTTGGTCGACAATCATCTCCTGGATGAGCCGGCGCGCATTATCGGCAACCCCGCCGTCGTCGCGGATCGTGATCTGAATCTGGCGGCTAGCAACGCTATCGCCGTGCTGTTGCATGTAGAATTTGAGCGCGGCCTGCAACTGCCGGCCCACCGCGTTGAAGCCGGCGCCGGTCAGCGGCATGCTGATGCCGATCTTCAGCGGCGTTTCCGCAGCTGCAGTATGGGCTAGCAATCCGCTCGCCGTCGTCGCCGCGATTCCCTTAAGCACCGTCCGACGCAGCATTTAAGTCCCTCCCCGCTTGATTTCGTATCCGCGCGTGACTGTGAAGCCACACGATCATTCAGCCGCCTCGAGGTGCGGAATCTCCGGCCGCTCGCCTTCCGCCTTGCCACTGATCGGCGGCTTCGGCAGCCGCGCCTCTCCACTTTCCATGACGAATGCATGTTCGAGCGAATACCACGGCGGTTTCACGTCAGAGGCTCGCGGGCAGGCCTCATCGTGGCGGACGTAATCGCCGATCAAATGCCGCGTGACACCGAACTGGACGTCGGTGTCGATGTTTTTGTCGTCGGGCACGTAGAGTTGCGAAATCAAAGTTTTGAAGCCGGGCTTGTAGGTCAAAAAATGTAAATGAGCCGGCCGCATATTGTGGCGACCCTGGGCCCGCAATAATTCGCCGACTGGACCATCGATCGGGATCGGATAGCCGGCTGGTTTGACGCTACGGAAGCCGATATGGCCGTGGACATTGGTGGTGAATTTGCCGCGCAGATTCATATCAGCCTGAACCGGATCCTGGTTCTCGTAAAAACCCTCCGGCGACGACTGCCAGATATCGACCTCGGCGCCCACGATCGGCTTGCCGTTGGCGTCTTGAAACCGGGCATCGACGAACAATGCAGGGCCAGGCGTCGGCGAACGCACGATCGAGCCGCCGTTGGGCGTACGCGGCGAATTCATCCGCCAAAACGGGCCGAGCAGATTCGCATCGGTTTCGGTCTGTCCGCGATTGCCGTTGTTGAGGAGGCAAATCAAAGTCGAGAACCCAAGCGAGCCGGACATCAGGACGGCTTCGTTATGGGTTTCGTTAGTGTGCTTACCCAGCGCAACTACATAACCGATCGCCGCCTGAAATTCTTCCTCCGTCAGTTTCACCTCGCGGGCAAAGTCGTGCAGGTGACGGACAAAGGCGGACAATATCTCGCGCAAGCGCGAATTCTTGGCGCGCTCGAGCTCGCTCAAGACCGCTTTGGTGACATCTTTCTCGTTTTCAATAATCATTCGCACAGCTCCGCAGCGGCCAAGCGGAACCGCCTGGCATGTTACTCGTCCGATTCTACGTGATCGCTTTCAGCGGCGCCATGCGGCAATCCGGGGCTTGCCGCGCGGCAGTGTCCCGATTCCGAAGTTCGCACAGTTTGCCGGCACGCTCTCATGCGAACTTCGGAATCAAAGGGACACTAGCAAGTATATAATTCTAGTGCGGTTTTTGGATTTGAAGTTCCCATGAGGGCTTTCGACTGAACTGTAGGAACTTCAAATCCACCGCACTAGCCTCACATCAAGCCAAGCTCCCGCAGCTCTCGCCGTAGCGTTTCGGGCATCGTCGCGGCGCCTCTCGCAGTTTTGCCGACATCGCGCGGAGCATCACCGGGGGCGAAATAACGCCAGCCTTGAAAAGCGCGGTGCGGCCGCGGTTCGACCAGAACCAGTTTCGGATCGAGCACGATCCCGCAGCGACCGATACCATCCTTATCCACGAACGGCCGGATCGCTCGCATGCGCTGGCGGCACATGATCTCGCCGCGTATGATCCAATACAGCGATCCACCGTCAATCAGCTCGGCAGCGCGTTTCGGCACCATGCGCGTGCGGTGAATATGTTCCGCTTTCTCGCCCGCTCTGCGCTTTGCCCTGAGCTTCTCTTTGATCCAATCCTCGAGATCGCGAACAGAGTCACAGCCGACGCAAAGCTTGATGAGATGGACAGTCATGTTTCCTCACTCTGCCGAAGTCTCGACAGGCTCTAGCACCACGATCGGGGCTCCTTCCACGACTTGTGTGCCGGTACTCACAGGAAGCTCGCTTACTACGCCTGCAAATGGCGCACGCAGCGTATGCTCCATTTTCATCGCCTCGATCACGGCAAGTCTTTGTCCAAAAGCGACGCGATCGCCAACCCGGGCCAGAAGCTCCAAGACGCGGCCGTGCATAGGCGCCTTGATCACTTTATCGCCGCCGCCGGGACCCACGTCGCTTACGGAAAAATCCCTGATGCGGATGCGAGTCTGGCGGCCGTGAAGCAAGACATAAGCATCCCCACCGGACACGAAAACGCGTGCGCCGCTGGCCGGTGCAATGCCCCCGACCTTAAGATGCACGCGGTCTTTTCCGTAAGAGACGATTGCTTCAGCGTCCTCGCCATCGACCACTATCGGCAGCGTCACTTCGCGCACGCCACCGAGTTGGAAGGCATCGCCCGCCGACCACGGCGAATAGGCTTCGGATGAGGCATCCTCATCCACTACCAGCGCCTCATTGGCAGTCCGCTCTTTCAGCAGGTGCATAGCACCAAGCGCCGCGGCGCCGTTGTCGGGTTCGTGGGGCGTCGCGCCCAAGGCCGTGAGATTGCGATCTACGAAACCGGTATCGACTTTGCCTTGGCGAAACTGGCCGGCACGACACAGCGCCGCCAGAAAAGCCACGTTCGTTCGAACTCCTGCGATCAGCGTGTCGTCGAGCGCTTTGGCGAGACGTTCCAGCGCCGCATCGCGCGTTGGCGCATGGGCAATGATCTTCGCAATCATCGGATCGTAAAACGGCGGTACTTCGCCGCCGGTTTCGACCCCACTGTCGATCCGAATGTTTTTGGGCAATTCCAGCGCTACGATTTTCCCGGTCGAGGGCAGAAAGTCGTGCTCGGGATCTTCGGCATAGACGCGCGCTTCGATTGCGTGTCCCTCGAACCCGATCTGGTCCTGCGTCAGCGGTAGCTTTTCGCCCGCGGCAATGCGGAACTGCCATTCGACTAGATCGAGCCCGGTGATCTCCTCGGTCACGGGATGCTCGACTTGCAGCCGCGTATTCATTTCGATGAACCAGAATGCGTCGGCGCGAAGTCCGCTTGTGCCATCGGCGACGAATTCGACCGTACCCGCGCCGCGGTAGCCAACCGCCCTTGCGGCAGCTACCGCGGCAGCGCCGATATGCTTGCGCAGTGCCACCGTCATGTCCGGCGCGGGCGCTTCCTCGATCACCTTTTGATGGCGCCGCTGCAATGAGCAATCGCGTTCGCCAAGGTGAACCACCTCGCCATGGCTATCGGCAAAAACCTGAACTTCGATATGGCGCGGCGAGGCGATTAATTTCTCGATTAAGACGCGGCCAGTCCCGAATGCCGATTGGCTTTCGCGGATCGCTGCCTCGAGGGCAGCATCGAAGTCAGCATGCTTGTCGACGCGCCGCAGACCGCGGCCGCCACCGCCAGCCGCCGGCTTTATCAGTACCGGATAGCCGAGTTCGTAGGCTTTCTCCCGCAGAAACTTCGCGTCTTGGCGTTCGCCATGATAACCGGGCACAATTGGCACGCCGGCTTGATCCATGAGCCGCTTGGCATGATCTTTCAGCCCCATGGCGCGAATAGCGCTCGGCGGTGGCCCGACGAAGGCAATGTTCGCTTGGGCGCATGCCTCCGCGAACTCTGCATTCTCGGCCAGGAAGCCGTATCCGGGATGAATGCAGTCGGCGCCTGCGCGCTTTGCCGCCGCGATCACATGGTCGATCGCGAGATAGCTTCCGCGGGGCTCTGGCCCGCCAATCAAATAGGCTTCGTCACAAATGCGCGTGTGCAGCGCCCCGGCATCGGCTTCGGAATAGATCGCGATCGTCCGCATGCCGAGCCGCTTGGCGGTACGCGCGATACGACAGGCAATTTCGCCCCGGTTAGCGATGAGGACTGAGCGCAACATGTGGCCGCATCTGAGCGGGTAAAGCGCGCCCGTTCAACTCATTGTGCGGCTGGTGCATCGCCCGCACTGGCCTGAGGCGGCGGAGAGGCTTGTGGCGGAAGAGATTGTGGTTTCGGCGTGGTCCCCGGCGCCCAAACGGGATCCACGGACGGGTTCAAAGAGGTAGCCGGCGACGTTGAAGCTTGCGCGGGTGCATTGCCCGCCGGCTTGCGCGAGGATCGGCGCGATGCCGCACCCCGGTCCGCGGCGCCGCCCGCCGTCGATGCTCTGGGCTCAGCGTTCATGATGCTGATGGCGGGAATCGAAGCCGCGCTGGGAAAATCGGCATCAACTATGATTTTCTTTTGACTTGGCTGACTTGGCCCCGCCGATTGGCTCGCCGCAAGCGCGCCAGTTGCTGGTGGGGCAGCATCGGCCACAGGAACGTCAGGTTGGGCCCAGGTCGTCAGATAATGCGCGACATAACGATCAAACGTTTGCGCGCTTAAATTGGCCCGCACCCGCTCAGGGTCGCGCAGGAACGCCAGTGCAGTGCAACGACCGCTGGTGCAGCCATCGCGCATGGAAAGGATATGGGCAACGAAACCAAATCGGTCTGCCTCAAGCGAACGGCGCAGCGGCAGCAAAATCGGATCCAGATTGCCGCCGTTTCTGGCATACGCGGCAACATCGGACAGCAGGATCAATCGGGCAGCGATGTACGAGCTAGCGGCTGCTACAATCGCCGGGCCGGCAAACAGCGCTTTTTCGCACGCCGCCTCGACGT
Organism: Xanthobacteraceae bacterium; assembly: GCA_049650505.1. Taxonomy (GTDB): domain Bacteria; phylum Pseudomonadota; class Alphaproteobacteria; order Rhizobiales; family Xanthobacteraceae; genus BOG-931. Next base: position 14,051 of record JBASAH010000546.1, on the reverse strand, counting down.
TTTCTCCCGCCATACCCTCCAGACAGGCCAAGGGCGAACCAGGCGCGAGCGCCTGTGCCGTCAACTGCCCCGCGCGCATCTCCAGGTTACGCCGTTCGGCGTTCTGATCGCGCACGGAGGCGCCGGCCAGGAAAGCCCAGGCCAGTATCGCGCCGAACCCGGCGCCGAGACCGATTACCGCAAACCGCGCCACGATTCTCGTTCGGGTCCAATCGAGCGCGAGCGCGCAGACAAGGACAAGCAGCGCCGCCGCTCCGGACGCAACCCAGAAACGTAAGTGTCCGAAGTCCGGATCAATGCCGATCATCGAATGGCCCATTGCGGGACGACGATGTCGCTTCCCACCCGGAAGGGAGTATGCCGCGGCGACGGCACGCGCGCCAGCCGCGCGTGTGTGGAACTGAAGATCCTATGAGAGCTTCCGACTGCTGTAGGAACTTCAATTCCACCGCACTAATGTTCGACTTCGAGCTGGCTCTCTTTCGCCACGCGCTCAAAGGCCTCGCCCGGATTCTTGATGCGGTACTGATAATCTTCGCCGTCCGATGGCAGCAGCCTGACCACCTTGTAGCTGCCAGTGGCGCCGGGGCGACTGATCGGGCTCGAGGTGTAAAACACGGTCTGACCAACCTGAAATTTGTGCGTGTGCAGCGACGCGGTTAACGCGGTCACTTGTGCAACCGTGACCGTGGATCCCTCTGAGCCTGCGATCCTTTTCGCCGATGGAACTTTCACGGCGCTAATTAGCGGCGACCTACCTGCCGAGCGCCGCGAGGCGCTGGCCTGCGCCGCGGCGGCGCGAGCGGAAGGCTTGCGAGACGTCGCTTTTCGGCTCGGTTTTGCGACTGGCTTGGCCGATCGCCTGTTTTTCACTGAACGTTTATTCATGGAACAACTATAGCATTCGAGGCCACGCCCCGGCAAAGAATATCGTAGCGACAAACCGCACTTCAACCACTCCAAATCAGTTGGTAAACATCAAAAAATGCTTTTGCCCCAGGACGATAGCGGCCATCGCTGTTCTAACCTGTAAGCCGGTTTTAAGCCCCCGCTTGCCGCTCCCAGCGGCCGTCTTCGTTGGTCTTCCAATATGTGACCTCGGCACCGACGGCCCTGGCTTCGCTCCAACGCGCCCGCGCCATTTCAAGAGCTTCGGGATCGTCGCCGTTAAACAGCAGCACAATGCGCTCGTAACTGGCCGCGTTCGCTCCCAGATTCGCGCCGTCCACCAGGAAACGCACGGTCGCACCATTGGGATTTTCGCCATCGGCGGTGAGCACGATCGGCTGTTCGGCCGCCTCAGGATCGCGCCATGTTCCGTGCGGAAGAAATGCATCGTCGCGCCAGGTCCACAGGTGAGCGTCCAGTGCTTCGACGCGTTCGTCAGAGGAGGCCTCAACGACGACCCGCCAGCCGCGCTCAAGGGATTTCTGCAAGAGCGCTGGCAAGACCTGCTCCAGCGTTTGGCCTTTGAGATGATAAAATAGGATTTCGGTCATTCGTTCAGCGCTCGTAGTGGTCTTCGACTAGCCGCTGCAACAGTCGCACGCCCCAACCGGAGCCCCAGCTTCTATTAATATCGCTTGGTGGCGAACCCATTCCCGTGCCGGCAATGTCGAGGTGCGCCCACGGCGTTTTGTCGACGAATCGCTGCAGCAATTGAGCGGCCGTGATGGCGCCGCCCCAGCGGCCACCGGTATTTTTCATATCCGCGAACTTCGAGTCGATCATTTTGTCGTATTCGCTGCCGAGCGGCATCCGCCAAACCCGCTCGGCGGTCGCTTCCCCCGCTTTGGTCAAGCGCTCGGCGAGCTTATCGTCGTTCGAAAATAATCCCGCATATTCCTGGCCGAGTGCGACAATGATTGCTCCCGTGAGCGTTGCCAGATTGATCATGATTTTCGGCTTGAACCGCCTATTGACGTAATGGAGCACATCGGCGAGCACGAGACGGCCTTCTGCGTCCGTATTGATGATTTCGATCGTCTGTCCCGACATCGTCTTAACAATGTCGCCCGGACGCTGTGCTTTACCGTCGGGCATGTTCTCGACCAGACCGATGGCACCGACCGCATTGACCTTGGCTTTCCGCGCGGCCAGAGTTTGCATGAGGCCGACGACGCAAGCCGCTCCGGCCATGTCGCCCTTCATGTCCTCCATATTTTGCGCGGGCTTGATCGAGATTCCGCCGCTATCGAAGCACACACCCTTGCCAATGAATGCAACGGGATCGGTGCCACGCTTACCGCCATTCCAGCGCATGATGACAAGCTTGGCTTCATGTGCCGAGCCTTGTCCCACACCGAGCAGTGCACCCATTCCAAGCTTACGCATCGCGGCGGTGTCGAGCACCTCGACGGTCACGCCCAGCTTGTTGAGAGCGGATGCACGGCGGGCGAATTCGCCGGGGTAAAGCACGTTCCCTGGCTCATTGACGAGATCGCGGGCGAGCACGACGCCGTTAGCGAGCGCTTCCCGGCCCGTCCAAGACTTCGCCGCCGATGCCGGATTTGAGCAGGCGAAATTCAATTCGATCTTTTTCGGGCGTTGCTCCTCATCGTTTTTACGCTTGGTTTTGTACAGATCGAACGTGTACGCGCGAAGCCGCGCCCCAAGCGCAAGTTCAGCCACTTGATCGGGCTTAAGCGCTCCAGATCCCAATTCAGCAACAATCGTCGCAACAGCGGCGGCACTGGGCAATTTCGCCATCGCGGCGCCGCCCAGCTTGACCAGATCGCGGGAGCTCGTGTCCTTACCGGTGCCGATCACTACTAATCTGGGCACCTCAAGCCCTGCGGGGGCGATCACGTCCAGGCTTGAACCGCTCTTGCCGGTGAACCGGTCTGCCGCCGCGGCGCGGCGTAGGGTTTCCCCCATGCGCGACACGATGCGCCGGCTTGCTGGGCCGAATTTTAAATTTTCTCCGCAGAACAGAATAAGAACACCACGCCAGCTTGTAAATGGCGCGAAGCCGAGTTTGAGGGCGGCGGCCATGGGCAATCCTTGTTCAAAACCTTTAATCGGGCGCGAAGCGGCGGGACTGTGGCGTTTACCGGCGATTTATGGACCGGACCGGCGGGCGTGCATAGCGGCGTCTTACTCCGGAAAGGCGCTTTTTGCGGCTCCGTTTCTCAAACGGCCGTATTAACGCTTTAGTGTGCATGTTCAATAGCTTTGCCTTGGCAGGGCCATTTTGTGAACGCATGAAATTACCGCGTTTGGGGAAATCGGCTGCCGGGGCCGCTGCTGCGTCAAAAATCGACGCCGCCATGGATATGTACCGGCCACTGGGGGATGTTCAGTCCGATGGGGTCGATCGGCCGGTACATGTTTCGCGCCACGATGGGCGCGTTCCTGATCACCCTGGTCAGCCTAACCGTCGTGATCTGGTTCACGCAGGCGATGCGCGATTTTGACCTGATCACGAGTCAACGCCAAACGCTGCTCGTTTTTATCGGCATTACCGGGATGATCATTCCACTCCTGGTCATGATGATCGCGCCGATCGCGGTCGTTATGGCGGTAGCGCATGTCCTCAACAAGCTCAGTTCCGATTCAGAGATCATCGTGATGAACGCGGCTGGAGTGTCGCCCTGGCGATTGCTCCGGCCATTCCTCGCCGCCGCCGCCGTCGTTTCGCTGCTAGTCGCAGTCATTGCCGCTTACGTGTCGCCGCGCAGCTTGCGGGAATTGCGCGATTGGGGCGCGCAAGTGCGCGCCGATATTCTCACCAATATCGTCCAGCCGGGCCGCTTTACCACGGTCGGTGGCAATCTCACGTTCCACATTGCAGATAGAAGACCAAACGGCCTGCTGGTCGGAATTTTTGTCGATGACCGGCGCGATTCCGCTGTGCACTCGACTTATCTCGCCGAACAGGGCGAGATCGTAAAGAACGACGCGGCGTCGTTCCTGGTGCTTCAGGGCGGCAGCATTCAACGATTAGAGACGGGCCAGCCCGATCCCCGGATCGTCACCTTCGATCGCTATCCGTTCGACCTCTCCCAATTCACCGGCGGGCAGCAAAATGTCGTCTACACGGTGCGCGAGAAATACATCTGGGAGCTGTTGTGGCCGAGTTCTAATGATGGGCTCTTTGCTGCGCAGCCGGATCAGTATCGATCGGAGTTGTACGATCGGCTGGCCACTCCGCTCTATCCGCTCGCCTTCATCATCATCGCTTACGCCTTTCTCGGCCCGCCGCAGACGACACGCCAAAGCCGCACGCTTGCACTGCTGGGCATGATCGGCGCGGTCGCCCTGCTGCGGCTTACCGGGTTCCTTAGCGTGATCGTGGGCGTGCGCGTGCCAGGCGTTTTAGCTTTGCAATACGTGGCACTATTCGGCTCGATGGCTGCCGGTCTTTGGCAAATCTCACGCGGCCGTGCAGTCGAGCCCGCGGCTGCCATATCGCGACTTGCAACCGCAATCGGCGAGCGCCTAGCGCGCGCGGCCGAGAGCTAAGAGGCGGGGATGATCACTGGAACGCTCTCGCGTTACTTCGCAATGCGGTTTGCCGGCTCGGTTGTCGGCTCGCTCATCGGCGTGATCGCACTTGCCGCGATGATCGATTATGTCGAACTGATGCGGCGGGGCGCAGACTGGCCCAACGCCACGGCCTGGCTGCTCGCGAAAATATCCATGTACCGCGTCCCGCAACTGACCGAGCGCATTTTGCCGTTCACGGTGCTGGTTGGCGCAATGTCCTGTTACCTGACACTGTCGCGCCGCCACGAACTCGTTGTTGCGCGCGCCGCCGGTGTGTCCGCGTGGCAGTTCGTAGCGCCAGCAGTGGTCACAGCATTCATCTTCGGAATCATCGCGACCACTGTGTACAATCCTTTCTCGGCGATGTTGCATGAGCGCTCCAAGCGCCTTGAAGCGGACATGCAAGGCGCCACGCTATCCGCGCTACATCAATCGACGAGCGGTTTTTGGGTGCGGCAAAAAAGTAGCGACGGTGCCGCTATCATCAATGCTCTTTCCAGCCGCGAGCAAGGCGCCCAGCTCGGCGGCGTAAGCGTCTATACTTTCGATAATTCGGGACATTTTCAGGAGCGCATCGAAGCGAAGAGCGCCGCCTTGCAGGAGGGCTATTGGCGCCTGGAAGACGCGCGGATCTACGTTCCGGGCAAGGCGCCGGATTTGGAACAGATCTATCGCCTCCCGACGAACCTGACGCTGGAGCAGGTACGCGAAAGCTTTGCGACGCCGGAAACCGTGCCATTTTGGCAATTGCCCAGTTATATCGAACTCGCCGATCAGGCTGGTCTGCTCGCCGCCGGTTACCGCCTGCAATACCAACAGCTGCTGGCCCGACCGTTTCTGCTCGCGGCGATGGTCCTCTTAGCCGCATCGGTGAGCCTGCGGTTCTTTCGCTTCGGCGGCGTACAGAAGATGGTCTTGAGCGGAATTTCCGCCGGATTCCTGCTTTTCGTTCTGTCGAAGATCACGGAAGACATGAGCAAATCGGAGCTCTTGTCGCCGGTGGCTGCGGCATGGATTCCGGTGGTCATCGGCGGGCTGACCGGCTTGGTCGCGCTGCTCTACCAGGAGGACGGCTAGTGACGAGCTGGCGGCGGTCTCTTGGTACTGCTTTTGGACGCGCCGCTCGCATGCAGGCAACGGCTCTCGCTGCGCTACTCGCGTTTGTGCTCGGTGTCGTTGTCACGCCCGTTCCGCTGGCCGCGCAGGGCGTCACTAGTCTTATGCACTTTCCGCCGCGCCCACCGGCGCCCCCGCGAAAGCCGCCGCCGCCGTCGAACGCTCCGATGCTCGTGCAGGCGACCGAGATCAGATACGACTACAGCAATAACTCGGTTGCCGCGGTCGGCAATGTGCAAATCTATTACGGCGGCGCGACCATCGAGGCTGATCAGGTCATCTACGATCAGACGACCAAGCGGTTGCGCGCCGAGGGCAACGTTCGCCTCACCGAGCCAGATGGCAAGATCACCTATGGTCAAGTGATCGATCTTACCGACGACTATCGCGACGGATTTGTCGATTCGCTGCGGCTGGAGACGGCGGAGGATACACGGTTTGCCGCATCACGCGCTGATCGCGCGGGCGGCAACTACACCGTGCTGCAAAACGGCGTCTATACGGCGTGCGAGCCCTGCAAGGACGATCCGCGAAAGCCGCCGCTCTGGCAGGTCAAGGCAGCCCGCATCATCCACGATGAGGGCGAGAAAATGCTCTACTTCGAAGACGCCCGCGTCGAGTTTTTCGGCGTGCCGCTCGCTTATGTTCCGTTCATGTCGGCACCCGATCCTACGGTCAAGCGCAAGAGCGGATTTCTCTTTCCAAGCTTGTCCGAGACCTCGCAATACGGCTTCGGCATCGAACCAAAATATTTTTGGGCGCTGGCGCCGAATTACGATCTCACGCTATCGACACTGTTGACCACCAAGCAGGGCGCCTTGTTCAGGGGCGAATGGCGCCATCGCCTGCTCGACGGCGCATATTCGATCAGAGCCGCCGGAATTTTTCAGCAGGATCCTGGCTATTTCGCCAACCGTGACGGTCCCAATAGCCCGACCGCGAATACATTTCGCGGCGTCGTTCAAACAGCAGGGCAATTCGCGCTAACCGACAAATGGGTGTGGGGCTGGACCGGACTGTTGGTGACCGATAGCCAATTTTTGCTAGACTATCAGCTGCGGCAGTTTTCTGGCGCCTTCGATCCGCTCCAGACCGGCTTTGCGGCGGAGGGAGTCTCTCAGCTTTATCTCAGCGGGACCGGCGAACGCAGCTATTTCGATATCCGTTCGATCTACTATTACGGCTTCTCTGAATTCGATCACCAGCGTCAGATCCCGATCATCCACCCGGTCCTCGACTATTCGAATGTACTGCCGCAGCAACTGCTCGGCGGCGAATTCAGCTACAAAGCCAATCTCACCAGCTTAACGCGGCAACAGGCCGAGTTCGACGCTATCACACAAACGGCGCAGGCCAGCGGCGTCTGCAACAGCCCGACCGCTGATACCGCTGTACCGGCAAACTGTCTGTTGCGCGGTGTACCAGGCGACTACACGCGTTTGTCGGCACAGGCCGACTGGCGTCGCACACTCGTCACCGACAACGGCCAGATGATCACACCTTTCATTCGCATGCGCGGCGATGTCGCGACGGTCGCCATCGAAAATGAGCCCGGCGTGTCGAACTATATCTCGACATCGAGCAACGGACTTGCGCGCGCAATGCCAGCAGCAGGGGTCGAATATCGCTATCCATTCATTAGCGTCGCTTCCTGGGGAACCCAAACCATCGAGCCGATCGCTCAGCTCATCCTGCGGCCCAATGAGATGAGCATTGGAAAGTTTCCCAACGAAGACGCGCAGAGCCTGGTCTTCGACACCAGCAATTTATTTGAAATCGACAAATATTCGGGATGGGATCGCGTGGAAGGCGGCAGCCGCGTGAATGCGGGCGTACAATATACCGCTCAGGTGAATCGGGCGGGCTCGCTCAATGTTATGTTCGGTCAGTCCTATCGGCTGTTCGGGCAGAACTCGTTCGCAGTCGGCGACACCACCAATACCGGCCTCGACAGCGGCCTCGACAAAAACGTTTCCGACTACGTCGGGCGCGTCACTTATCAGCCGAATCAAACCTACTCATTTACGGTCCGTGGCCGGTTCGATGAGAAAACGTTCACGCCGCAACGGCTCGAAGTCGAGACTCGCGCCAATTTCGAGCGCTGGACCCTGCAGCTCTTGTACGGCGATTATGGACCTCAACCGCTGATCGGATTTCTCACACGCCGCGAAGGCCTTCTCGCCGGCGCCTCTCTGAAGATGACGGAAAATTGGATTCTGCTCGGCTCAACGCGATACGACATTGAGAACGACCGTTTCGACCAGGCGCGACTTGGCGTCGGTTATGTCGACGATTGCTTCATGTTGTCGGTGAACTGGTTGGCCGGGTATACTTACACCACGGCTGCGGCCGCCCCTGTCCGAAACAACACTGTCATGCTGCAATTCAGCTTGCGCACACTTGGTCCCGATGCCTTGGCGCCGGTGGGCGCGTCGTACTGAAATTGTGCGCGTAATTGCGTAATTGACGCATGGCTGCGAGGCTGGCGCGAGAGTAAAACTGGATATTGGGGGAAACTGACGTGAAGGAGAGGAACTAGTGACGCCGCCAATCAGCTTGCGTCGTGCATCCAAACATTTTGCTTTGGCCGCGCTCTTCGCTGCCGCAATTGCCGCAACCACGTTCCCCGCGCGCGCGCAGCAGGTCGCTCTACTCGTGAACGGCACGCCGATCACCGACCTGGATATCGCGCATCGCCAGAAATTTCTCGAAATGAGCATCCATAAAAAGCCGAGCCGACAAGAAGCGATCGACAGTCTCATTGACGAGACGCTGGAACTGAGAGAAGCGCAGCGCTATTCGCTTGATCCGTCCGATGCAGATGTGCAGCAAGCGTATGAGAATGTCGCCGAAGGCATGGGCGTGGATGTGCAGAAACTGACTCAAATGTTGAATAATGGCGGCGCCAGCGCGAATACGCTTAAACACCGGCTCAAGGCGCAAATTGCATGGACGACACTGGTACGTGGACGGTACAAAGTCAGCCTGGAGATTGCCGATAAAGACGTCGAAGCCGAACTCCAGCTGCATCAGCCGGATGAAAAACGTCAGACAGGTTACGAGTACACGATGCGGCCCATCGTTCTCATCGTGCCGCGGGGATCACCGGATTCCGTTTATGAAGCACGTAAGCGCGATGCCGACGCGCTGCGTGGCCGGTTTGTGAGTTGTAGCGATGGGATTCCGTTCGCGCGTGGCCTCCCAGAGGTTGCCGTACGCGATCCGGTCAATAAGTCGTCTGCCGATTTACCGCCGTCTCTCCGCAGCATCCTCGACAATGTCGAGGTCGGTCATTTGACAGCGCCGGAACAGACGCCAGAGGGCATACAGATGTTTGCCATCTGCTTGAAAAAGGAATCGAAAGCCGAAGCGCCAGGGCTCAAAGAGGTCCGCGACAAAATTTTCGAAAAGAAATTTGGCGCCAAGGCCAATCGTTATCTTGCCGATTTGCGACGCCAGGCGATGATCGAATACAAATAAAGGTCTACGCTCCTATTGATGGACCAACCGGTTTTCAGTCCTCGTCTCATGCTGTAGAAGCGATTTGTGCAACCCTTGGCATTGACGCTCGGCGAACCCGCCGGGATCGGCCCCGATCTTGCGCTGGCTATTTGGCAGCGGCGCGCCGAGCTTGACATACCGCCCTTTTATATCGTCGCCGAGCCCGAGTTTCTCGGCCGGCGCGCCGCTCAGCTCGGCTTGCATATCCCGATCGAACGCACCACCCCGGCGACGGCCGCGGCGATATTTCGCTCGGCGCTTCCGGTGGTCGCGCTTGGCCTCGCAATCAGTGCCGAAGCAGGCAAGCCCGATCAATCAAGCGCGCCCGCGGCGGTGGCGGCTATCCGCCGCGCCGTTGCGGATGTCCTCGCCGGATCGGCGGCCGCTATTGTGACCAATCCGGTCGCCAAGAATGTGCTGTATAATTCCGGCTTCGCCGAACCGGGTCACACGGAATTTCTCGCCAGACTGGTGCAAGAAGCATCAGGCAAGATGTTGCGGCCGGTGATGATGTTGTGGTCACCAGAATTGGCCGTAGTGCCGGTCACAATCCATCTGCCGCTCAAAGAAATATTCCAACGGCTTTCGACCGAACTTATCGTCGAGACCGGCCGCATCGTCGCCCGCGACCTTACTAGCCGCTTCGCCCTGCCCCGGCCCCGCCTCGTGATCGCCGGACTTAATCCGCACGCCGGTGAAGCTGGCATGCTCGGGGAGGAAGACCGGGCGATCGTCGCGCCGGCCGTCGCGGCGCTTATTGGCGAAGGTATCGATGCGCGAGGACCGCTTGCCGCCGATTCGATGTTTCACCAAGCCGCACGCGCGAGCTACGATGCCGCTTTGTGCATGTATCACGATCAGGCGCTGATCCCGATCAAGACGCTGGCGTTCGATCATGCCGTCAATGTCACGCTCGGCCTTCCGTTCGTGCGCACCTCGCCTGATCACGGCACCGCGTTCGATATTGCCGGAACCGGTACTGCAGATCCGGCAAGCCTAATTGCCGCCTTGCGGCTGGCGGCGCGGCTCGCCGCTGGTGCGACGATAGAAGCTCCGATTTCGACAAACGCGTCGTGACGCACGCCTCCGATGAACTGCCGCCACTGCGCGATGTTATTCGTCGGCACGGGCTGAGCGCGCGTAAATCGCTCGGCCAGAACTTCCTGCTCGACCTCAACCTTGCCGCGCGCATCGCGCGCACGGCGGGATCGCTCGAAGGAATTACAGTACTCGAAATCGGGCCCGGGCCCGGCGGTCTGACGCGCGCGCTTTTGGCGCTCGGCGCATCGCGCGTCATTGCCGTCGAGCGCGATGAGCGCGCGGTCGCCGCATTGGCGGAGATCGCCGCGCATTATCCTCATCGGCTCGAGATCGTTGCCACCGATGCGCTGACATACGACGCCCGCACCCATCTGGCTTCAGGCCGGGCGCGCATCGTCGCCAATCTGCCCTATAATATCGCGACTGCTTTGCTGGTGATGTGGGTCAGCATCGAACCGTGGCCGCCATGGTACGATTCGGCGGTTCTCATGTTTCAACGCGAAGTCGCAGAACGGATCGTCGCGGATCGCGGATCGAAGACTTATGGGCGATTGTCCGTACTTGTGCAGTGGCGCTGCGAAGCTCGTATCGCCTTTGATATAAATTCCTCCGCCTTTGTGCCACCACCCAAAGTGAAATCCTCCCTGGTGCGGCTGGTGCCGCGCCCTGCACCGTTGCCGTGCGATCGCGCCATGCTCGAGGCGGTAACGCAAGCGGCTTTTGGGCAGCGGCGCAAAATGCTGCGTCAGAGCTTGCGCTCGCTGGGCACGAACACATCAGAGTTGATCGCGGCGGCCGGCCTCGATCCGACGGCGCGCGCCGAAAACGTTTCGGTAGAGGAGTTCGTCCTGCTAGCGCGAATTCTCCGCGACCAGCGCAACCCAAAGCATGATCCCGAAAAGTGGTAACCGGTTTTCGGAAAAGATCATGCTCAAACAAAAAGCTAAAGCGGGATGACGATAGACGAAATCTTATCCCGCTCTAGCCCGATTGAAAAGCAAAGCCACGCGGGCGATAAAACGCCATGAGCAAGTTTCGCCGACAGTCCCTTGTCGCGTATGGACTGCCCTTGACCGAAACAACGGCCGATCGTCCGGCGCCGCGCGGCAACGAAGTGCTGGTGCGTGTGACATGCTGCGGCGTCTGTCATTCGGATCTTCATGTGCAGGATGGCTATTTCGCGCTGGGCGGCGATCGGCGGCTCGATATCACCAAGGATCGCGCCTTGCCATTTACGCTTGGCCACGAGATCGCCGGTGTCATCGAAGCGGCGGGCGAAAGCGCCGAGGGAGCAGTCATCGGCCGACAAGTTGCCGTTTATCCTTGGATCGGCTGCGGCGCTTGCGCGGCTTGCCGGGCCGGCGAAGAGAATATGTGTTCCGCGCATCACCATCTCGGTGTTGCGGCCGATGGCGGCTTCGCGACCTACGTTCTGGTGCCGCATCCACGCTATCTACTCGACTACGCCCCGCTGGCGCCGAGTTTTGCCGGGCCGCTGATGTGCTCTGGGCTGACCGCTTATAGCGCACTCAAGCGGTTGACCACGCATGCGCAGCGTGGGCCGGTCTTGCTGGTCGGCCTCGGCGGGGTCGGCATGATGGGTTTGGCGCTGGCCCGCGCCCTGTTTCGCCAGCCGCCGCTCGTTGCCGACATCGATGCCGAAAAACGCAACGCGGCGCTCGAGGCCGGGGCGGTGCAAGCCTTCGACCCGGCCGACCCGCAGACGCGTAAAGCGATCCTGGCGGCAACCGGCGGGGGCTTACTTGCCGTTTGTGATTTTGTCGGCTCGGACAAATCGCTGCAGTTTTCGACCGGAGTGCTCGCGCGTGGCGGCAAGGTCGTCGTCAGCGGACTCCTCGGCGGCAGTTTTTCCATTCCAGCCGCCATGATCGCGATCAAAGCCATCACTATCGAGGGCACGTTGACAGGCACGTTGGCGCAAGCGCGCGAACTCATCGAGCTGGCACGCGCCGGAAAAATCGCGCCGATACCGACGCATGCGCGGCCGCTTGACGAGGCGCAGGCCGCACTCGATGATTTGCGCGCCGGTCGCGTGGTCGGCCGCACCGTGCTCGCGATCTAAGCGGAGCTGATCAACTCAGATACTGCCGAATTTTCGCCAGCAATTGACGCGGGCTGTAAGGCTTGGGGACGTAATCATCGCAGCCCGCTTCCCGCGCCTTCTTCTCCTCGCCGCTGAGCGCACAGGAGGTGACGGCGATGATCGGGATCGACCGCAGACCGGGATTGGTTTTGATGTGCCGGGTGGCCGTATAACCGTCCATGACCGGCAATTGGATGTCCATCAGAATGAGATCGGGCCGCTGTTTTGCGATTGCCGCGAGCGCCTCTTCACCATTCTCGGCCTCGCTGATTTCATAACCGCTGTCAGAAAGCATATCGCGAATGATCTGCCGATTGTCCGGCTGGTCCTCGACCACGAGAATGCGCTTGCTCATGTTGCCTTCACCGGTTCCACTTGGCGCTCGACGCAAACCGGCACCGTGAACGAAAACGTCGAGCCTTGGCCGATGGTTGAATCGATCCAAATTCGTCCGCCATGCATCTCGATAATGCGCTTTGATATAGCAAGCCCTAAACCGGTCCCGCCCTTCTTCCGCGTGATCGAATTGTCGGCCTGCTGAAACTCCTGAAACAGCTTGGATTGATCGGCCGCCGAAATGCCCGGGCCAGTATCGCGAACCGATACATGGAATGAGCCATTATTCGCTTTTGCTTGGATGGCGACTTCCCCCGCATCGGTGAACTTGATGGCGTTGCCAACGAGATTGATCAGGACCTGGGTCAGGCGGCGCCCGTCACCGCGGCCGGGCGGCAATTGCGGAGCAAGTTCAAGCTTGAAAGAAAGCTTTTTGTCGGTAGCCAAAGGTTCAAGCGTGCTGCGGACGGTATGGGCAATGTCCTCAACCGTGTAATCGGTGAGGTCGAGCGCGAGCTGGCCAGCCTCGATCTTCGACAGGTCGAGCACGTCATTGATCAAGCCGAGCAGGTGCCGGCCGTTGCTTTCCAGCCGCTTGAGCACGGCAGCCATCTTTTCCGACGGCTCGCCATAAGCGCCGTCCGCCATCAATTCGGTGTAGCCGAGAATGGCATTGAGCGGCGTGCGCAGCTCGTGACTCATATTGGCGAGAAATTGCGACTTGTGCTTACTCGCCTCTTCAAGCTGCCGGCTCTTGTCCTGGATTTCGTCGAACAGCCGCACGTTCTCGATCGCAATCACCGCCTGGTCAGCGAAGGTCGTCACCAACTCAATTTGCTTATCGGTGAACAGCCGCACCGCCTTGCGACTGAGTACAATCACGCCGATCGGGTTTCCTTCGCGCAGCAGCGGAACACCGAGCATGGTGCGGGTACCGCCAACGTTTGCACCCTCTTTGAACCTGTAATCCGCATCGGCCAGGACATCCGGAACCTGTACCGGCTGGCCTAGAACTGCCGTGCGGCCCGCGATGGAGCCACGGCCGAGTGGAATTGGATGCCGTGTCATGTATTCGTTGAATTCCGGCGAATAGCCGAAGCTCGCCACCTGGTAATAACTTTGGCCCTTTTCTCGATTGATGGAGGCCATGTCGGCCTCGCACAGCCGAGCCGCCGATTCCACCAGCGCGTTGAGCACGGTCTGCAGATCGAAGGTAGAGCGGCTGATGACCTTCAGCACGTCGGCGGTGGCGGTCTGCTGCTGGAGCGACTCGGAGAGATCATCGGTGCGTTGGCGTAGCTCGTTGAGCAGCCGCGTGTTCTCGATGGCGATGACGGCTTGGGCGGCGAAGGTCTCCATAAGCGCGACCTGCTTCGCGGAAAATGGTTTGATCTCTAGTCTGTAGATGGTGATAGTCCCCACCAGGTCGTTGCCTTTGAGCATCGGGACCGCGAGCATTGTTCGG
>JBASAH010000545.1:0-3320 GCA_049650505.1 Xanthobacteraceae bacterium | reverse complement strand
TAACGGTAGTGGAATGGAGAGGCTGAGCGATTTGGCTGTCTTAAGATTGATCACAAACGCAACTTTGGTCGATTGCTGGACGGGCAAGTCTGAAGGCTTTCGCCCTTGAGAATTCGCCCCGCATACCACGCGAGCGAAGGAAGAAAGGTCGAACTGACCGTGCGCCCAATCATAGAGCGTCGTCACGGTACGACCTTCGGCCTGGAAAAAGCCTCAGGCGAGCTAAAGCCAAGAAAGCCGATCACCGGCAAATGCGGTTGCTGTTGCCCGCCCGCGGCGAGCGGACAGTCTGCGGCGGCGCCACCAATCAGCGCGATGAATTCCCGCCGCCTCATTCGATCACCTCATCGGCGAGCGATAGAAGATTGTCGGCGATCTTGACTCCGAGCGCCTTCGCGGTCTTGAGGTTGATCACCAGTTCGAACTTGGTGACTTGCATCACCGGAAGGTCGGCCGGCTTCTCGCCTTTAAGAACACGACCGACATACAGGCCCACCAACCGATACATTTCCGTGATGCTGGTCCCATAACTCATCAGACCGCCAGCCAGCGCATATTCTCGAAACTGATAGATGGCTGGCATACGATGTTGCGCTGCCAATGCAACCAGTCGCTCCCGCCTTGTATCGAAAAACGGATCAGCGCCGACCAAAAGCGCACGAACGTGCTGCAGGGCAAGCGCAGAAAAAGCTCCTTCGATCTTCTCGTCGCTGCCGGCATCGAGAATGACAAGGCTTTGTCCCAACGCGTGCGCCGCTTCCTGCACGTCCCTGATCTGCACCTGTCCGACAGACTTATCTGGGTTCACCAGCAACGCTATGACCTCTACGCCAGGAACCAAGTCGCGCAGCAGTCCGAGACGCTTTGCTCCAAGGTTCGCGGTCAAAAAAGTGGCACCGGTGACGTTGCCGCCAGGCCGGTTAAGGCTCGCGACCAAATCCATCCCCACGGGATCTCCCCCGCTTCCAAAGACGACCGGTATGGTAGTAGTTGCCGCTTTGGCGGCGGGGCCAGATTCGCCCAAAGCCGCGATGACGTCCACCGGACGGTGAACCAATTCGCGTGCCAGCGCGGGCAAGCGATCAGACTGACCTTCTGCCCAGCGGAAATCGATCGTCACATTCTGGGGTTCGGCATACCCGGCCTCCGACAGTCCTTTGCGGAACGCCGTGACCACGCCAGCCGACTCGGCTAACGAACGGCCGCTGAGAAACCCGATCACCGGCATTGCCGACTGCTGTGCTTGCGTGGCGAGCGGCCAAATTGCCGTGCCGCCTAGAAGCGTGATGAATTCGCGGCGCCTCATTCGATCACCTCATCGGCGCTGAGCAGCATCGATGGCGGCACGCTCAGGCCGAGCGACTTTGCTGTCTTGAGGTTGATCGCAAGTTCAAACTTTGTCGGCTGCTGCACCGGTAGTTCGGTAGGGGAGGTGCCGCGGAGAATGCGATCCACATAGTCCGCCGCGCGGTGGAACATATCGAGCCGGTCAATTCCGTAAGCAATGAGCCCGCCATCCGGAATAAAAATCCCAAGTGGATAGATAGCTGGCAAGCCGTGCTGTGCAGCGAGCGCTGTGATTTGCTGGCACTGGCCGAATATAAAACTATCCGGGACCACGATCAGGCCGCCGCGCGATTCGCGGCCAATTCCCGCGACGACCCGTTCGATATCTGCTGGGGTATGTACGGGCGATATCGAAAGAACGACGGCCATCCTTGGCGCCGCGGCCTGCATTGCAGGAAAAAACATCGGCACGTAGGGCGCGGTTTCAGGATTATAAATGATGGCAATTCGAGTGACGCGGGGCGCCAATTCCTTGAGCAGCTCAAGCCATTTGCCGCCCATGCTGGCTTCCTCGGCGCTAAACCCGGTTATATTTCCGCCAGGTCGCGCCAGGCTCGGTACGAAGCCTTGGCCGAGCGGATCGGCAACAGAGACAAACACAACGGGAATGGTAGATGTCATCTGTCGCACAGCAGCAAGCGACGGGGTGCCATTGGCAACCAGCACATCCGGCTTCATTCCAACTAACTCTTGCGCGAAAATCAGCGCCTGCGCGACATCGGCGCCAGTCCAGCGCGTTTCGATCTGAAGCGTCTTGCCCTCAGACCAGCCGAGTTCCGCAAGTCCCTGTCGAAGCGCCGCGAATTGCTTTTGCCCCTCGGCATCATCGGCCTTGCGCGCCATCAGCACGCCGATCCGGCGTGTGCCGGCGTTCTGCTGCGCACGCGCCGCGAGCGGCCAAGCTGCAGCTGCGCCACCAACTAGCGTGATGAATTCGCGCCGCTTCATTCGATCACCTCGTCGGCGCGAGCGGAGAGCCCCGGCGGCACGTCGAGCCCAAGCGTTTTGGCGGTTTTGAGGTTGATCACGAATTCGAATTTGGTGGCCTGATCGACCGGCAGGTCGGCGGGCGAGGCACCGTTGAGAATGCGAGTCACGTGGACTCCGGCGCGGCGATATGCATCTGCCGTGTCGTTGCCATAGCTGATCAGCCCGCCCTCTTCGATAAAATCGCGGTTGGAGTACATGGCCGGGATGGCATCGCGCGCTGCCAACGCAACGATCTGCTGGGACCGGCTGGACAAGAACGGATCGGCCTCGACAAGAAGCGCGCCAGCGCGCCGTTCGCGCATGGTTGCGAACGCGGCGTCGATCTCGCTCGGCGAGCTGGCATTGAACACTAGCAACTGCCGACCCAGCGCGCGCGCGGATTCATGCCCTTCGCTTTGCATGCGGGCGGATTCTGGAAGTTTCGGATTCACTAACATCGCCAGCACTGCAGCATTGGGAACGAGTTCGTGCAGCAGGCCGACCGCCTTGCTGGCAATCAAGTTGTTGAACCAGCTCACTCCGGTGACATTGCCGTCCGGCCGGTTGAGGCTGGCGACGTAGCCCTCCTTGACCGGGTCGCCGCCCGTCGTGAACACGATAGGAACGGTTTTGGTCCCTGCCATGGCAGCCAATATCGAAGCGCCACCTCCCGTCGCGGCGATCACGGCCACCTTGCGACCGATCAGATCGGCCGCAAGGGTCGGCAATCGGTCGTGCTGATTTTCCGCGAAACGGTATTCGATTGCTACGTTGCGGCCATCGACATAGCCAGCTTCACTCAAGCCACGGCGGAACGCCGCCTGGAGATTCGGCCGATCACTTTGCCGTAGGCTGTTCAGGAAGCCGACGACCGGCGTCGTCGGCTGCTGCGCGCGCACCGCCAGCGGCCACGCCGCCGCACCACCGATCAGTGCGATGAACTCGCGCCGCCTCATAGGCCGCCCCTCCAAGCAGAGGACCGTACCCTACCATGCTGAAGGCTG
>JBASAH010000544.1:0-3239 GCA_049650505.1 Xanthobacteraceae bacterium | reverse complement strand
GCGGCCACCCTCGGCCTCTATGGCGCGGGCGCGATAGCGCAAGCGCCCAACTATGCCGCGCTGATCGCCGCGCCCGACCGCAGCGAGGCCGACCGAACCGCCGACAAGCGGCGCGATCCGATGTCGTTCCTCAACTTCGCCGGATTGAAGCCGGGCATGAAGGTGCTCGATATGGGCGCCGGCGGCGGCTACAGCAGCGAACTGATGGCGCGTGCGGTGGCGCCGAACGGCGTCGTGTTCGCGCAAAATCCGAGCGACCTCGCCGACCGGGCCAAGACCGCCTTCGCGGCGCGCATGGCGACGCCGGCGATGAAGAACGTCGTCGCCAACACCGCGCCGTTCGACGATCCGGCTCCTGCGGGCATGCAGGATTTCGACCTGATCACGTTCCTGTTCTACTACCACGACACCACCTACATGACGGTTGATCGAGCGCAGATGAATCGCAAGCTGTTCGCTGCGCTCAAGCCCGGCGGTTACCTCGTCATCGCCGACCATTCGGCGCTGCCGGGTCAAGGCGTCTCGGTCGGCAAGACATTGCACCGGATCGAGGAAAGCACCTTGCACCAAGAAGTCGAAGCCGCCGGCTTCAGGCTCGTCAGCACCGGCGATTTCTGGCGCCATGCCGACGACACGCATGACTTCCCGAGCTTCAAGCGCGACATGCCGGTCGACAATTTCGTGCTCAAATTTCAGAAGCCGATGTAATCCCTAAGGTCGTCGAAACCACGCCGAGCACCTCAGAGTGACGGAAGGCTCACTTCAGCTCGTCCTTCACCTTCTCGAGACCGGCATTGATGCATTCGTCATCGACGCCCGGCGAGCCGGACACGCCGACGCCGCCGATCACCGCATTGCCAATCTTGATCGGCTGTCCGCCCGGAATGGCGATGACATTCGGCAGCGTGACCTGCTGGTGCACCACTGAATTCGGATCTTGCAGCTTCTTGGCGTAGTCCGCCGTCGGCTGTTTGAAGGCCGTCGCCGTATAGGCTTTGCGCCGCGCATTCTCCATCGTGTGCAGCCCGGCCTCATCGCCGTGCATGGCGACGATGGTTTCGCCGTCGCGATCGACGACCACGGCGGAGACGGGGTAGCCCTTCGCCGCGCAGGCGGCGACGGCCGCCTCGGCAATGGTTTTGGCGACGTCGAGTGAGAGATCCTTGTGCATGATGAGCGCGGCGCCGGCGGGCATCGTACCAAGTGCGGTGCCAAGTGCGGTGCCAAGTGCGACAGCAAGGCAGGCGAGCGCGGCGGAGGTGAAGCAAGTAAGGCGAGGCAAATTGAAACGACGCAATTTAGAATGACAGGCGTGCGGCATGATTGGTCCTTTCCCGGGAAAACTGGATAGCAGTGTATGAACAACCGGCAGCGCCGAACTATTCGTGGCAACGACTGTGAAAACGGCAGGTCTGGTTTGACGAAAGGCGTAAGGCGTCTGGTTTGACGAAAGGCGTCTGGTTTGACGAAAAGCGCGCCGGTTTGGCAACAGGCGGATTTGGCGTCACCGCTGCCAGTAAGCCGGCGGCGGTTGTGGCGGGTAAGCCGGCTGCGCATAGCCCGGCTGCGCATAACCTGGCTGGGCATAGCCCGGCTGCGCATAGCCCGGCTGCGCGTAGCCCCGCTGGGCGTAATAGGACTGGCCGGAAGAGGACTGGCTATAAAGGGACTGCCCGGAATAAGGCTGCGCATAGGAAGGCTGCGCATAATTTGGCTGGCCATAATTGGGTTGGCCGTAAGCCGGCTGGCCGTAAGTGGGTTGGCCATAACCCGGCTGCGCCGGCTCCGACGAGACCGTCTCGTTCCGCGGCAGACGCGAACGTGCCACCGGTCCGTTGTCGCCGCCGGGCGTGCGGCCGGCGACCACAACCTTGGTCTCGCCCATGCCTTGGGCCTTGATCAGGCTGAACAGCGTCGCCGCATGATCCGGCGACAGCCGCACGCAGCCATGCGACACCGCGCGGCCGAGATGCTTCACGTCAAAGAAGCCGTGGATGGCGTGGCCGTTGAGATCGAAGAAGATCGTATGGGGCATCGGCGCATTGTCCCATTCCTGCGAGTAATGGTCGGCGTCCATCCGGTTCGGCTTGAACGTGCCATTGGGCGTGTCGTAGCCGGGCCGTCCGGTCGAAACCGGCCAGACGTAACGCGGCGCGCCATCGACGGCGACCGACATCTGCTGCGCGCTCTTGTCGATGGTCACGAGGATGTTGGCGCCGGCCGGGGAAGCGACCGGCAGCGTCAGCGCAGCAGTAAAGAGGGAAGCAAGCACGGAAGCAGCACGCCAACAACCGCGAGGCGTCTGGCGTAAAGACGTTTTGCCGAAACACATACAGATACCCTCACGCACTCCGACCCCAAGCATTAGAAGTCTTTCGCCGCACTTTGGTTCAATCGAGACGCCTTTTTGCAAGGCCGCCGCCCGCAACGGAGCATGCTTA
Source organism: Xanthobacteraceae bacterium (assembly GCA_049650505.1). Classification (GTDB taxonomy): domain Bacteria; phylum Pseudomonadota; class Alphaproteobacteria; order Rhizobiales; family Xanthobacteraceae; genus BOG-931. The sequence continues at coordinate 798 of JBASAH010000544.1, read as the reverse complement.
CCTGCCGCATGCTTGCAAGGGCTAATGCTCACAAGGGTCATGCTTTCATACGCCGCCCTGCTTGCGTGCGCCGTCAGCCGCAATGGTGAACGGATTATGGTGCCCAATCCCTTCCTGCCCCGCGCAAGCGGGGAAGGGGGACCGCGCTGCGCAGCAGCGTGGTGGAAGGGGCGTCAGAGTGGACGATTGTCCTGTCGCGCAAACAAAGCGCCGACGCCCGCGCCCCCTCCACCACCCTGCGCTCGCTATGCGAGCTTCGGGCGGTCCCCCTCCCCCGCTGCGCGGGGGCGGGAGGGGAAATAGAAATCCGTTCTCGCGGCGCGACTAAGCGCCCGAGCTATGCCAAGCCAATTTCAGAAGTCGTCACCACCGGGCTTGACCCGGTGGTCCATACTGGCGTGCGGCGCGCAAATGCCGGTGGAAGCACTACGCAAGCATCGCTTCGACATGGATTGCCGGATCAAGTCCGGCAATGACGAACGGGAAAGAACGAAAGAAATATCGGAGGCGAAACGCCGACAGACGCAATGAGTGATTATGCCGGGCCAACGGGCACGGCCGCGCCTCAAGCGTGAGGCACACGACTGTCGGCGTTCCACCGCGGCTCTTGCCTAGGGGACTCTCGTCGCCAAAGGCTCTGCGCCAGGCCAGGCTTCCTGGGACGCGGCGAACAGGTTTGGCCTATCCGTCGAGCGGGCGTTACCCGCCCCGACCTGTCCCAGTCCAGCGATAGCACCTCGCGCGCCGGTCGTAGTGCCGGCAGGCTGATGCCCGATGCCGCCCGGGAGCGGGTTGCAA
>JBASAH010000543.1:0-3542 GCA_049650505.1 Xanthobacteraceae bacterium | reverse complement strand
GCCTTGGTCTTGGCGCCGGCCGGCGCGCCGCCGGTATCGGCGGAAATGAAATCCACCTTGCGCCCGCCGATCGTGTAGTTGGTCTCCTTCAAAAAGGTGAGCACGCCCTGTTCCATCTGGATGCCGCCTTGGGCGAGCGGCCCGACCTTCACAGTAAGAAGCCCGATTTTGATCGGCGTGGCCTGCGCGATCGCGGGCGCAGGATGCCGGCCGAGGCCGGCTGCTGCCGCGGCGCCGGCCAGAAGCGCTCGGCGACTGACTTTGCGTGGCATCATCTCCTCCCACTGCGGATGTGGCGCGTAGCGGTTCTGGGCGCCGCTATCGCGCTTTGTACCATCATTTAGCCGGCTTCTCATTCCGCTTGGACGGAATGATTGGAAGCAGCAGACAGGGTCGCGCCACGCCGCCGAAATGCAAGCCGGTGACGCCGCCAAAGATCTCCGGCGGCCGGTCGCGAGGATTATCATGCAAAAATGGGCCGCAACCGGTCAGCTCGTTCTTGAAATTTGAAAGCCGGCCGCCACTCCCTCCCGGGTAGACATAATCCTTACCGCGTACCGTGAGGCCGATGCGATAGCCTTTGGGCACAACGATCGATGTCGGCCAAATTTCCACGTCAAGAGTGATCACTTCGCCGGGCCTAAGCGGCTGCTTTTTACTGTGCGCGAGATACGGCCGATATGGCGTCGATATCTTTTTGTCGAGCTGGCGGTGCGAGACACGCAGCCAGCCTTGGCCGATCGGCGTGTGGGGATCGATGGCGCCCTGAAATACTACTTCCTTCATGTCCGGCGAGAACACGCGCAATACGACGAAAATATCGGCATCGCTGGTCGACGAGGAGACATAGAGCTTGACCGCCGAAGGCCCGGTGATCTCGGTTTCGCTTTCAAGCGGCGTCGTCAGGAAGCTGACGCCGTCGCCCATGGCGTCAAACCGAACCACCGATTTTTTATGCGAAGGTTTGTTGGCAGCAAGCATCCCTGCGGGATCGAGATAGAACCGCGTCCATTTGGTGCGCTTAAGCGGCCATTCGTTTTCCACGCGTTCGACGAAACGATCGATATGCCGAACCTGCAGCTGGACCTGTGGCTGCCTGTCCCAGCCGTTCTTCTTGCCGTGCAAGAAGTAATCGAAGAAACGCAGTTGCAGATCGCGTCCGTAGTCAGTGTAGAAATGCGTCCAGTGTTCGATACCGTGTGCTTCTAGCCATTTTTGTTTTGCGGCGGCGCGCACAAAACCCTCGAAATTGCCGCGCGGATGCAGGCCCTGGCCGCCCCAATTGGCCGTCGAGAGGAACGGCGTCTTCACCTTGGACCAGATCGGCGAACGCGCCTTGTGATAATCGTCGTCCAGCGGATGCGCCAGGATCTCTGTGCCGAAGTCGCTGCGATTTTTTGCTAGCTCCGGTTCGGACAAGAACTGCGGACCGCAAACAAGCTCGCCGTGCACGCGACTTCGTTTGCCACGCTCGCCGGCGCCATATTGCACCGTCTTGACTTGCATGTCGTACCAGTTTTCCCAAAACGTGCAGAGAATCCCGCCATGATGGGTCATGTCGCGATACCAGTCGGCCGCGCCTTCCCAAATGCACATGGCCGAGAGATGCGGCGGCTGGAGGCTGGCGACATGCCACTGATTGATGGCGTAATAGGAAATGCCGTTCAGTCCGACCTTGCCGTTGGACCAGGACTGCACACCCGCCCATTCGATGCAGTCGTAAAAATCCTTGGTCTCACGCGGCGAAAAATGATCGATGTAGCCGGGCGAGCATCCGCAGCCGCGGGAGTCGACTCGCACGCAAGCATAATTGTGCGGTACCCATTTTTCCGGATCGACGACCTCCCAGCTCTGATAGAGGTTGCTGGATCCCGCCGTGACGTCAGGATGCCGCTCCGCCATGCGCTGCCAGGCGCTCGGATAGCCGTCCTGGAAGGCAAGTCCTTTGGCATAAGGACCGTAACTTAAGATCACCGGATAACGCGCCCCAGCAATGGGGCGAAAAATGTCGGCGCGCAACATCAGACCGTCGTCCATCGTGATCGGCACGTTCCAATCGATCTGCATGCCATCGCGAGTCTCGCTGCGCTCCTCAAGACTCTTGCGGTCGCCGGCGACCGCCGCCATGCGCGCTTCGCCTTCAAGAGATGACATCACAACTCCTCCCGCGCTGCCTTTGCTTGTGGCGAACCAGCGCGACCGGCACTGTCACGCAGGGCTCGCCTACGCAGTTTTGGCTCGACCTTTACCGCGTTTAACCCCGGCCATCTTTTCCAGCACAGCGCAAACCGCGGCAGTGTCTTCGGCAGAATGGCCGCTCCGCAGCGCCTTGGCATAGATCGCCTTGCTGGCGTCGAACATTGGCGTCGGCACCGCGATTTTGCGGGCATAGCTGCCAATGACGTCCATATCTTTCTGCCAAACCGATATCTTCATGGTGGGATTGCGGTAGCTGTTCCTCACCATCATCGGCGCGCGCAATTCGAAGATCCGCGAATTGCCGGCGCCGGTTTTGATCAGATCGAAGATGAGCTGCGGTGGCAGCCCGGCTTTTATGCCCAGCACCATCGCTTCCGCACTGGCGACGTTATGGATGGCGACCAGAAGGTTGGCGACGTACTTCATACGGCTGCCGTTGCCGAATGCGCCGACATCGTGCACGGCGCGCGTGAAGTGGGAGAATAGAGCGCGCAATTTCTTTATTTCTCGAGATTCACCCGATGCGTAGACGACAAGATCCTTTGCCAAAGCCTGCGCGCCCGTGCCACTAACCGGGCAATCGAGCATCACATGGCCAGCCTTGCGCAGGACGGATTCCGCCTTGGCTTTATCCTCCAAGCTGAAAGTCGACATTTCCACAACGACTCGGCGCGGCAGATCGGCTCGTGCAATCGTCGTTGCCGTTTCAACAAGCGCGGACGGCTTGGGCAAGCTTATGATGATCGTACGGGCTCGGCGGGCTACCTCGCTGGCATCGGTGGCAATCTCGCCACCGAGCTTGGCGACAGCGCGGCGGCGCCCCGGAGCGATGTCATAGCCGATCACGCGCCGACGGGCGGCCAGCAAGTTTTGCGCGAAGGCGCCGCCCATAATGCCAAGTCCGACAATGCCGACGCTATCTTTCTTTGTTCGAGCCATCGTACCCCACTCCGATTTTCCCCAAGGACCCGAGGCTATCGCATTCGGTTGCAATGCGCACAAGCGGCTTGTCGTTCCGTCGCTTGCGAATGGAGATGTCCGCATCGATCGACACCCTGCGTGCCGAGCATAGGCCGGATTGCTGGTCTCAAATGGCGCTAGTGTCCCGATGCCGAAGTTCGCACGCTTTGTCGGCACGCTCTCATGCGAACTTCGGAATCAAAGGGACACTACCAAATATATATAATTCTAGTGCGGTTTTAGGATTTGAAGTTCCTATGAGAGCTTCCGACCGAACTGTAGGAAACTTCAAATCCACCGCACTAGTTGTGGTTTGATCGTTCGCAGGTTAAGGCCTACGCGCTGACGATGGCGGGGAGGACGGTATGAAGCTTGGTATTGCC
>JBASAH010000542.1:0-1956 GCA_049650505.1 Xanthobacteraceae bacterium | reverse complement strand
GGCGCGCCGAGCTCGACAATGCCGCACGGCAGCTCGGCGGGCTGATCGATCCGGTCAACGGCGGCACGCGCGGCGCGCCGAAATTTCCGCAAGCGGCGCTGTTCGAATGTCTTTGGCGTGCCGGCCTGCGCACAGGTGAGAACCGCTATTTCGCGGCAGTCGAAATCACGCTCGACCATATCTGCGAAGGCGGCATCTACGATCATCTCGGCGGCGGCTTTGCACGCTATTCGGTGGACGAGCGCTGGCTCGTGCCGCATTTCGAAAAAATGCTCTACGACAACGCGCAGCTTCTCGAACTGTTGGCGATCGCTTATCAACGCACCGGCAAGGACCTGTATCGGCGGCGCGCTTATGAGACCGTAGCCTGGCTCAAGCGGGAAATGACGACGGAGGAGGGCGCGTTCTCGGCGTCACTTGATGCCGATTCAGAGGGCGAAGAAGGAAAATTCTACGTCTGGTCCTACGATGAAGTGATCCGGCAGCTCGGGATCGAGGACGGTGAATTTTTCGCCCGTCATTATGACGTCACGCCAGCCGGCAATTTCGAAGGTCATAACATTCTCAACCGGCTGAAGCCGCTGCCGCGCAGCGACGCCGACGAGGCGCACCTTGCCGGTTTGCGCGACAAACTTTTGTCGGTGCGCGCCGCGCGGGTGCGTCCCGGCCTGGACGACAAGGTACTTGCGGATTGGAACGGGCTGATGATCGCAGCGCTCGCCAATGCCGCCACGATTCTGGACGAGCCGGCATGGCTCGGCATGGCGAGCCGCGCCTTCGAGTTCGTTGCTAGCGCCATGGGCCACGGCGATCGGCTCGGTCATTCCTGGCGTCAAGACAAGCTAAAATTTCCCGGGCTTGCTTCCGATTTTGCCGCCATGATCCGCGCCGCGCTGGCGCTGCAGGAAGCGACCGGTACGCGCAGCTATCTCGACCGTGCGTTGCAATGGCAGCAGGCGTTGGACCGTGATTACGCCAACCGGGAACGCGGCACGTATTATCTCACCGCCGCGGACGCGGAAGGGCTGGTCATCCGTCCGGCCGCTACGACCGATGAGGCGACGCCGAACCACAACGCGGTGGCCGCACAAAATCTCATTCGGCTGGCGGTGCTGGCCGGTGATGATTCCTGGCGTGACAAGGCCGATCGACTGATTGCCGCGATCGCGCCGCATATCGCTGAGAACATTTACATGCATATGGCGATGCTCAACGCCATCGATCTGCGGCTGCGCGCCGCCCAGATTGTGGTGACCGGGGAGGGTGCGGCTGCGGAAGCGCTGCTGGCGGCGGCGCGAGCCCTAGCGCCGCTCGACCGCGTCGTGTTGCACGCCAGCTCGGCCGCGGCACAGCCGGCTTCACACCCGGCGCGCGACAAGCTCGCGGTTGCGCGTGAGCCGCAAGCCTTCGTCTGTATCGGCGAGACCTGTTCGCTGCCGGTCAGCGATGCTGCGGCACTTGGCGCAGCAATCGAGGTGATGCGGCGTTCTTGACGCGTCAGGTGTTTGTCAGGCTGAGAACACATCCACCACTTGCGGCGACTGCAGCGCGAGCTGACGAGTCCGTCAGGACGACGTTTACGCGCCGTCAGGTATTCATCGAGTCGAAGAATTCGCCGTTGTTCTTAGTGTTGCGCAGCTTGTCGAGCAGGAAGTCGATGGCGTCCATCGTTCCCATCGGATTGAGAATACGGCGCAGCACGTACATTTTCTTCAGCTGATCCGGCGGCACCAGGAGCTCTTCCTTGCGCGTGCCGGATCGGGTGATGTCCATCGACGGGAACGTGCGCTTGTCGGCAACCTTGCGGTCGAGGATCAATTCCGAATTGCCGGTGCCCTTGAACTCTTCGACAATCACTTCGTCCATGCGGCTGCCGGTGTCGATCAGTGCAGTGGCGATGATGGTGAGCGAGCCGCCTTCCTCGATGTTGCGCGCCGCGCCGAAGAAGCGCTTCGG
>JBASAH010000541.1:0-12357 GCA_049650505.1 Xanthobacteraceae bacterium | reverse complement strand
GCGCTGCGCCGGCGACCCCCGCGGCAGCGCCCAAGCCGGACGAGAAGCCGCCAATCTGGGCCGCCGATTTGCGCCTCATGCCAAACGGGAAATTCCTTTACGCGACCGAGCGCAACACCGATAAGATCGCGCTGTTCACTGTGGCGCCGCGCACCGGCAAGCTCGCTTACATCGCCAATTTTGCCACCGAGCGCCAGCCGCGCGGCATCAATATCGATCCCAGCGGGCATTACCTCGTTGCCTCGGGCGAGAAATCGGATCGGCTCTCGGTCTACCGGATCGATCAGGCGAGCGGCAGGCTCGGTGAGCCGACGCGCTATCCAGTGGGAAAGGGCGCGAATTGGATCGAGATGGTCGAAGTCAAGTGAGCGAACTCGATATTCGCTCTCTGCCGATTGAACCACAAGCCGCGGCGCCGCTTTGCAGCGCGCTAGAAACGTAGTGGCCATGAATTTGAAGTGATAAATGGAGTTGGCGGGAAAATCGGTGTTGGTCACCGGAGCGTCAAGCGGCATCGGCAAGGCAATTGCCATTGCTTTTGCCCAGAAACATGCCCGCGTGCTCGTCCATTACGGTAAAAATAAAAACGGGGGGCGCGAGACGCTTGATAAGGTGGAGAAATTTTCAAGCGGCAGACTCTACCAAGCCGACCTGATGGATCGCGATCAAATAAGAGCGCTGTTTGACGAAATTAAACAGACGAACCAAACCATCGATGTTTTGGTGAACAATGCCGGCGATGCAAGGGCAGGAGACATTCAGGACGATCCAGTATGGGACTATGAGTATAAAAATATTTTTCTTTCTGCGATGCACGTGACCGAGGAATTTCTCGCGCTGCCTTCGTCGGCTTTGCGAAAGATCATTAACATCACGTCGATTTATGGAAATCTGCACACTGGCGACCCGGAATATCTGCAGTATTCCGCCTTTAAAGCCGCGCTTGCCAATGTCACCGCAACCCTCAACAGGACGACTGCTCCAAACGTCATCGTCAATGCGGTTGCGCCCGGCTACACCGAAACGCCGGCCTGGGCGGGTTCTTCAACGGAGAGCAGAGAGGCATGTGCGCGGGCCACATTGACCGGACGTTTCGTTCGGGCCGAAGAGGTTGCGCACGCGGTTATCTTTATTGCCGAAAACGATGCCTTGGTCGGACAAGTCCTTACACTTGACGGCGGAACCACGCTGAAAGGGATGCCGTAGGTAGGTGGGCAAACGAGCCTGCCAGCGGCCGAAACCGTGGCGTTCGTGCCCGGAATCTGCACCCTCTATTCGAAATCGGGCGGGCTGACCGGGGTCTCATAGACCAGGACGGTGTCGAGGTTTTTTGCGATTTGCTCGGCAAGGTTTAGCCAGGCTTGGGCGATATTCAAAAGCGCGAGCTTGCGGTCAGGCTCGAGGTCGCGCGCGATCTCGATGCAATTGGCTGCATGCAGCCGATAAGACGCAATCAGTTCGCTCGGACTCACCGACACCCCACCCCGCGCTAAGTCATTTGACATACTTAAACCGGTAGCCGGCGCTTTGTTCCGCATTGCACAAATTGGGTGCCCCGGCATGGGCGTCAACCCGTCGCCGGCGGTGCGGAACGGCGGTTGCGCTTCCCGCCTCTTCGTTACGGAACCCGAGCATGGGCCTTTGAGTTTTTGACGCGAAATCTGCTGGAACGAGGAGGGACGCTATGGGCAGCGCCAATAATTACCGCCAGCAAGCGGATGAAGCGGCAGCGCGGGTCGATTGGTGCGAAAAGAAATTGTCGTTCGAGCGCAAGCGCCGCAAAGCCCTAAATGATTTAGCCGCTAATGAGGATTGGCTTGATGGCAAGGTCGATCCAATGCCGAAGACACGAAGCCCGGGGCCGGAAGGCTCTGCGAGTCCAACTTGACCATTTAAGTGGCGTTCAGAGTTTCGCTTAAAAGTCGCGCGAGCCCCTTCGTTACTCCCGCTGTAATTTTTGCTCTTCCAATCTTTTGGAAAGCCGCTCGATCAGTTCGGCGAGCCGGTTATCGGCAACGCGCATGTGCTGCGCGCGCTCGTAATAGGCTCGTAGCCGTTCGCCAAGATGTTCGCGAATGGCACGGCTGTAGCCAGCTCGTTCCAATGATTCCAAGCTTTTGGCCGCATCCACGTTCGTTTCCTCCGCATCATCAACAGGTCTGTTCTCCAATGGTTCCTTGCATGCCGTCGCGGACGCGGTGGCGAAACCGACAATGTCAATGATGTCTGAAGGTTGCGTGATGAACAAAGTAGCGGCGAACGAAACCAGGTGGCGCGGGCTGGCGCGAGATAAGGTTGCGCGCCGCGCCGCCGGTACGGGGCTTTTCGCTACGCTAAAATGCTAGTTGCCGGTGCCAAATGGTCGAAAATACGGATCCGGAGGCGAACCATTGTAACCGTTGCCCTGCGAGCGACCGAACGGTGTAACCGGCCCTTGTTGAATGCCGAACTGAACTGTCGGGCCATTGGAGCCGAATGGACGGGCGCCTTGGTTGGAATTCGTGTTCTGATTGTTCGGCTCGGTAAACGTATAGTTGCCGTTGGCGTCGGGCTGAACAATCTGCTGCGTGAACGCAAACGCAGAGGCAGCGGTCAGTGAAACTGCGGCCGCTGAGGCAGCCGCCGCGAACCGAAGCTGCATCAGTCGAAGCATCGTAATCCCCCTGCCAAAACCCGTGGCAGCCCTCATGGAATCCCTGGCACCGATTGCAAGCTACGGGCGCAGCCCGCATAACGTCAAGCGGGGCCGTAAGGCCAGGGGTCTTAAGCTTGGGAATCTTAAGCTTTGGGCTCTTAAGCGTTGGGAACTTAAGCATTGGGTTTTTAAGCGTTGGGGGAGGCAATGCGACGGCGCGATTTAATCCAAGCAATCGCCGGCTCAACCATCGGTTGGCCACTCGCGGCGCGCGCGCAGATCGCAAAAGTTCGGCAAATCGGACTGCTGTCGCCCTTCACTCGCTCGGACGCGGCCCCCTGGAACCAGGCATTTCTGAAAGGACTTCGCGATCTCGGATGGATCGATGGAAAAAACATCGCCTTCGAGTACCGCTATTCGGAAGGAAATAACGATCGTTTGCCTGCGCTGATCGCAGACCTTGTCCGGCTCAAGGTCGACATCATCGTTACTTCCGTCACCAACGATACTCTCGCTGCTAAAAATGCCACGACGGAAATTCCCATTGTCATGGCGGCCGCCGGCGACCCGGTCGCAACGGGGATAGTCGATAGCTTGGGACGCCCCGGCGGCAACATCACTGGGCTGTCGCAAATGAACCCGGAGTTGAATGCAAAGCGGCTGGAGGTACTCAAGGAAATTGCTCCCGACATCTCGTCTATGGCCGTTCTATTGAATCCCGAGGATCCAATTTCGACGCTGGGGTGGAAAGAAATCCAGGTGGCGGCGAAAGGACTGGGAATCGCAGCTCAATCCATAGAGATACGCAGTACCGGCGATTTGGAAAAAAATTTCGCTGTAATCGCCAAGGCGCGTTTCAACGCGCTGGCGATTATGCCCAATCCGGTATTCGTGACCAATCTTAAATCGATTGCGGACTTTGCTATACAAAATCGGCTGCCGTCGATGTTTCACCTGCGGGAATTCGTCGATGTCGGCGGCTTGGTTTCCTATGGCGTAGACCGCTCTGACTTGTACCGGCGTGCCGCGACCTACGTCGATAAAATCCTCAAAGGCGCCAGCCCCGCCGATCTGCCGAACCGGCGCGAACTCATCGCATTTACCGGCGTTGCGGCGCTGAGTTGGCCGCTCGCGGCGCGCGCGCAGCAGCCGGCGATGCCGGTGATCGGTTTCCTCGGTAGCAGGGGGCCAAGTGATGCCCTTCCGCTACTCGGCCGCGCCGACGAGGTGATCGAATGAAGGCAGCCGCTCGTTTCTGCGAGCGCGTTATGGGCGAAGATCGCCTTCCGACTAACTTTTGAACGATTGTAGGATTTTCGTGCGTGACTGCATCGGCAGCGACCGCTGACAGCGGGAGGAGACAACGATGGCGAACCAGGCTCAATGGCATTTCTCTGGCGATTATTTTGAAAACTGTAATTGCAGCGTCGTATGTCCCTGCTTCATCTCGAAGGCCGCGCCGTTGACCTCCCGACCGAGCGAAGGAGTGTGCAACGTGGCGTTGATCTTCCACATCGAAACCGGCAGCTATGACGGCACCGCGCTCAACGGCCTCAATGTGGCGCTTGCCGTTCACACACCCGGACCGATGGCGGACGGAAACTGGTCGGTGGCCGCTTACATCGATGAACGCGCCGATGCGCAGCAGACCGAAGCGCTGGGTGCGATCTTCACCGGCGCGGCGGGCGGGCCGATGGCGCAATTGGCGCCGCTGATCGGTAAAAATCTCGGCGTCGGCAAAGTGCCGATCACCTACCGCATCGAAGGTAAAAAGCGTTTCGCCGAGATTCCGAAGATCTTGCATATGGCCGTTGCTCCGCTGCCGACTGCGCATCCGAGCGGGGAGATGTGGGCAAACATCGGCCATCCGATCAGCCCCGATAAGCTGGCATTCGCCGCGGGCGAGCCGGGAAGTACATTCAGTGATCACGGAATGCGTTGGGATAATTCCGGCAAGAACGGCCATTACGCGCCGATCCGCTGGTCAGGTTCGTGACGGCGGGCGCGCCGGCGTGTAACGCCGAGACAAATCGCGACAGAGTTTGGCTTTATTTGGCGCGTTGCTGCGCCAGGAGCTGATCGACAGATCGCGATGCTTCGATAAAAGCGCCTTGTCGCTCCAAGTGAGGGCCGGTCGCGGCTACTCGCCTGCCGTTGGGATCGAAGATCGTGACGCGATAACGGTCGTTGTTCTCGTGATGGAGTTCAAGTTCATAGCCGTGGTAGCTATGTGTCCTGCGTGTCATGACGATGCTCACGAAATAATCCCAAGAGCTGCCGCCATCCCCAGCCAGTATTAGATTGCGACGTCTCAGTTTCCAGCTTCGGCCCGCGCTCCGACTTTTGCACCGCGGCGATCTGCTCAGAAGTCATTTCCTCCTGGCGCGCCGCTGCGTCGAGGAAACTGCGCGCAAGATCGAGACACGCCAAGCGATCTGTCTCGGTCTTGGCCTCATTCGCCAGACGATAGCATTCTTCAGCTTTTTGGCGGTATTCGTTGGAGGTGGGCATGGGTGAAAGCCTCCCCTACCTACGGACGAATACTATCTATCCGTTCGTCGCCGATGGCAACGCCTTGCCGCTCGTGGCGTTGTTTAGCGTTTGGAAATATCCGCGGCGTATGTTCGTCAGCGCAAGGAACTGCCGTCTCGGTAGATGCGTTTTGCTGACGGAGTGGTCAAAATGTCGGCTCGTTCCCATCGCTATGTTTTAGGCAGCTGGATCGCGGATAAAATATTGTCTGTCGTATGGCTCTATTTAGTGCTTCGCGGCGTTGGCCGACGGCGGAGCACGGCATCAAGGTAGCCGCGCTCAAGCGAGCCATTATCAGTTAGCCTTGCCGACGCTCGCATTTGCGTCGCGCTGTGTCGGGTTTCCGGCCGAACCGGAATTGGCTGAATGCCCGGCAGGTCGGTCCTCGTCCGGCTTTATTCCGACTGACCGCATAAGCTGAGCCCACTTTTCGGTTTCGGCAGCAATGCGACTTCCGAAGTCGCCGGGTGACTTCGCCATTGCTTCGCAAGGGCTTGATCAGGGATTGATCGGCCGCTGACGCCATTCCCGTGAAGCGCAATGACGCGACCTTTCCGCACGGGAATATCTCATAGGCTCCGGGGTACAATCGTCGTGGCAACCAAAAGGGGCGGCAGAAGCCGGACCGTGCGTCCGCCTGACGCCAGCCGGGAGGAAATCATGAACAGACGCGAAAATCTCAAATGCATCGCTGGCGCTGCCGCGCTGCTGTCGCTCAGCATCGGCCGGACTATTGCGCAGACCGCGCCCACCGGGCCGTTCAAGCTGCCGCCGCTCGGCTATGCGTTCGACGCGCTCGAACCGCATATCGACGCACGGACCATGACGATCCATCATGACCGCCATCACGCAGCCTATGTCAACAACGCCAACCAGATCGCGCAAAGCTGGGCCGAGCTTGGCACGATGCCGATTGAGAAGGCGCTCGCAAATCTCGCCGCCGTACCCGAAAATGTGCGCGCCGGCGTGCGCAACAATGTCGGCGGTCATTGGAATCACTCATTCTTCTGGGAGCTGATGGCGCCGGGTGGCGCCAAAGAGCCGGGCGGCGATCTCAAATCGGCAATCGAGGCTACATTCGGCGGCGTCCCGGCGATGACCGACAAGGTCAACGCCGCCGGCGGGGCACGTTTTGGTTCAGGCTGGGCGTGGTTGGTTGTCAACAAGGACAAGAAACTCGAAATTATCAGTACGGCCAATCAGGACACGCCGCTCGAGCTAGGCGCCCAAGCCGTTCTTGGCGTCGATGTCTGGGAGCATGCCTATTATCTCAAGTACCAGAATCGGCGGCCCGATTACCTGAAGGCGTGGTGGAATACGGTGAACTGGACGAAAGCCAACGAGAATTTCAAGAAAGCAACGACCTAGAGCGTAGTTGCTTCAAATTGAATCGATCGGTGCTCGGCATGCGCGCTATTGCAAATTTAAAGCAACAAAGCGCGTGTCGCCGTTGGCGTTTGACACCAGCAGGACGACAAGCTTCCTGCCCTGCGCCTTGAGCGCATCGAGCCGCTTCTGCATGTCGGCGGGGCTGCCCACGGTCTCGTATTGTACCTGGACAATGACATCGCCCGGCGCCAGGCGCTTGTCGGGGTCGGCTGTTGCAACGCTGGGATCGACGCCAGTGACCAGCACGCCGTTGACGCCGCTTTTGACCTTGAACTTCTTGCGCAGATCGTCCGACAAGGCGGACAGTTCGAGCCCGAGCGTTTTCTGCACCACCGATTTGTCGGCAGGCGCTTCCTGCTTGGCGCTGGCTTCGGCGACCTTCTCGGTGTCCTGCAGCCGACCGACCGTGACCTTGTGCGTCTCCTGCTTGCCTTTGCGGATGACGACAACGTCGACCACCTTGCCGACCGGCGCATCGGCGACGACGCGCGGCAGGTCGTGCATTTCCTTGATGTCGCGGCCATCAAATGAGATCACAACGTCGCCCGGCTCGATGCCGGCCGGCTTGGCCGGCCCTTTGTCGTCGACGCCGGCGACCAGCGCGCCGCGTGGCGGCGTGATGTTCAGGCTCTCGGCGATATCATCGGTGACCTGTTGGATGCGCACGCCGAGCCAGCCGCGGCGCGTCTCGCCGAATTGGCGGAGCTGATCGATCACGGCCATCGCGCTGTTTGCCGGCACGGCGAAACCGATGCCGATCGAGCCGCCGGACGGCGAAATGATTGCGGTATTGACGCCGATCACCTCGCCATTGAGGTTGAACAAGGGCCCGCCAGAATTGCCGCGATTAATCGCGGCATCGGTCTGAATGTAATTGTCGTAAGGCCCGGAATTGATGTCGCGGTTACGCGCCGAAACAATGCCGGCGGTCACGCTGCCGCCGAGACTGAATGGATTGCCGATCGCGATGACCCATTCGCCGAGCCGCAGCTTGTTGGAATCCCCGAATTTCACCGCTTTAAGCGGCTTTTCGGACCGCACGCGCAACAGCGCGAGATCGCTCTTGTTGTCCTTACCGACCAGTGTTGCCTTGAGCTTGGTGCCGTCATTGAGAATGACATTGATCTCGTCCGCCTCGGCGATCACGTGATTGTTGGTCACCACCAGGCCTGACGGATCGATGACGAAACCGGAGCCGAGCGAGTTGACGCGGCGCGGCGTCTGATCGGTGCCGCCGGGGCCACGGCGGTTCTTGAAGAACTGATCGAAGAACTCCTCCATCGGCGAGCCCGGCGGCAAATCGGGAAGCTCGGTGACGCGCGGATCGATTTTCTGCGAGGTCGAAATATTGACCACGGCATCGATCACCTGCTCGGCGACGTCGGCGATGTTCTCAGGTCCACGGGCCGCCGCCGGCTGGATGGCGCCGAAAGCGAGCATTGCCGCCAGCGCGGCGACTTGCGCGAGGCGGGTCGATAAATCGCCGGCAGAAAAGCGACGCGCTTTGCAAGCATCAAATTGCAACGGCATGGTGGTAGATATGGCGACAGGCATGGAAACGACGGCTCCGATTCATTCGAGATAACCGTTCGGCAAGGTGCTCCACTCCCGGCTGAGACGCAAGGCCGCATCACGGAAAGCGCGATGAGCTAGCTGCCCGGATTGGGGCGGAAAAGGGACTGCCGATGCCGCCTGATATTACGCCGCGCCCGACCGCGCCAATTCATCGCTTGGAGCGTCGTCGAGCGACAATTCCATCTCGCAAATCAATCCCGCCGGCGCATAACGCAAATTGATGCCGGGAAATGTCGCTTTGAGGAGCGCGGTGCCGAAGCCAAACTGAACGGGCTCACTGACCGCTGGCCCACCTCGTTCCTGCCAACAAAATTTCAAGATATTGGTTTCGCCGTTCGCTGTAATCGTCCAAGAGATTCCGACATTGCCGCTGCCGTTGGAAAGCGCGCCGTACTTGCCGGCATTGGTCGCAAGCTCATGAAGCGCCAGCAAAAAATTTTGCGCCTGCTTCGGGCCGAGAATGACATCGACGCCGTCCATCGTCGTGCGGCCGCCGAAAGGCTCCATTTCCAATCGCACGATCTCGCGTAACGCCACGCCGCGCCAATTTGATTGCGTCAACTGCCGATTAGCTCTGGCAAGAGCCTGCAGCCGACTCTCGAAAGCCTTTTTGGCTTCATCTGCCGTTTGGCCGCCGGCCAGACTTCGATGCGCAATGGTTTGCACGATCGCGAGCAGATTATTGCTGCGATGTTGGATCTCCAGGAGCAGTGTTCTTTCGCGCACCTGCGCTTGTTTCTGTTCGGTGATGTCGCGGACGGATGCGATCCAGCCGACCACCTCGCTACGCTCGTTCCTGTCCGGCGTATATACGGTGTAAACGGCGCGGATGGCGGCGCCTCGAAAAGCAATCTCGTTTTCGTACTCGACTCGATTTCCTTTAAGAACCTGTTCAATGTATGGAAGCATCCTCTTGAAGGTTTCGTCACCGACGATTTCCGCGATGAGCTTCCCAACCACATCCTCCGCGTGCCGTCCAAGCATCGCCGCATACGATTCGCTGATGAAGCGATAACGCAAATCTCGCCCACAGCGCGCGAGCATGAACGGCGTTTGATCCAACACAGTTTCCAGTTCTTCTTCCTTGACGTGCACGCGATAGGTGTACCCGGTGCCCAGCATCAGCAGCCCGCCGAGCAAGCCAGTGCTCAACACGCCGCCGGCAAGGACGAGCCAGCTCTGCCAGCCGTGGTGCCCAGCCAGATAGGCGGCGGACGGCGCAGTATGGACGAGGTAGCGCCGCGTGCCGAAATCCAAAACGGTCTGATAAACCGGCTCGATTGCGCCCAGACTGTCAAACAGCGTCTCGCCCGCGTTGCCGTCCATTAACTTCAGCCCGAGGATCGATTGAAACGGCGCTAGCGCGGCCTGTGCGAAGGAGCCCATGCGCAACGCGACGAGAAGGACGCCGGATCCGGTCGCGCCGTCAGGTACCGCGCTGATCATAAGAACACCGGCTTGGTCGCCGGCATCCTGTACCAGCCGGATCGGCGCCGTTGCAGTGATGGCGCCGGTTTTAGTTGCGGTATCTATAGCGATCCGCCGCGAGTTATCGGACGCCAGATCGAAACCGGCAGCGGCCTCGTTTCCGGCAAAGGGCTCGATGTAAGTCACGGGATGAAATGCCGGCCGGTCGGCGGCGAGCCGCATCTCGCCGCTCGGTATAAGCTCACGAATTGCAAAGCCCGGTACAGATTGGCGCTGCGCGGTTTCGAACGTTAGCCGTTCATTCGCAGCGATCCGTGGCGCCCATTCGACGGCCTGGATTGCTGGAAAGTGCTGCAGCAGGACCTGAACGAGACCATGAAAGTCACCGCGATCAATTACGGCGTGACGATTGACGAAGGCACTCGACAACTGTTTCAGGAAAAGAGCTTGCTCGTCGAGATCGGCGTTCAAGGAATCGGCGAGCTGTTGCGAACGCGCGTGGAACTCCGTCAAGGATTCCATCCGCTCCCAGTCTCGCACGCGAACAAAGACCGCGACGAACAACGCGAAGCACAGAATCATCGGAACGGCCACAAACCAGACGCGAAGCTGCCACAGCCGTCGCGGCTCTCCGCCGAGCACGAGCATCAGCGGCAAGGCGACGAGAACGCCAAGGGTGTCGCCCACCCACCACGTCAGCCAATTGATCGCAATCTCGCCGCGCGGGAGTATGCCAAGCGCCCACATGCCGCCGGTCGAAACCGTTGCGCTGGTGAGGCAAAATAGCGGTGCAAGCAGCAAAAAGACTAGGAGATCGCGCGGATTGTCCAACGGCGCCGGATAACCGATTGCCCGGCGCAATGCGACGCCGCCGATACCGGCCTGCAGCGCCGAGGCCGCCGCAATCATGGCTGCGGTGGCGAGGTTGATCGCGTCAACATCGCGGCCGAGGGAATAGCCGATCCAAACATTGAGCACGAATGAGCCGAGCAATATCCCCGGCAAACTGCTCGCGCCCATCATAAAGGCGGCAGCCACGGCAATTCCGGCCGGCAGAAAAACCGCAGTCGCGTAGCCCGGCGAGACGGCGAGCAGGAGGCCGAGACGGCCAGCGATTACGTAGGCGAGCGGTAGCGCCACGTAGATGAGTACTAGTCTGCGCGTCACCGTCTTGGTGCGGTCTTGCAGGACCATCTCCTCCAGGGCCGATCAGCGCAGCATATCAGCGAATGTTAATCGCGTGGACAAGGCCTTGCGGCCGACTATGCCCGCGTGCTCCGATTACGGAAACGCAAATGAGGGAAAACTGTCATGACGAGTCCTGACCGCGACGGCAAGATCTTCGTCGGCAAGGGCGACCACGATCAGTTTCTGTCGCTCGCGCTCGCCAATCGGCACGGCCTCGCGACTGGCGCGACCGGCACCGGCAAGACCGTATCGCTGCAGGTGTTGGCCGAAGGTTTTTCGCGCGCCGGCGTGCCGGTCTTTGCCGCCGATATTAAAGGCGACCTGTCCGGGATCGCCGCGCGCGGCGAGGCCAAGCCCGAATTCATAAAACGCGCCAAGGACATGGGTTTCGATTACGAGCCCGAAGAATTCCCCATTGTGTTCTGGGATTTGTTTGGCCAGCAAGGCCATCCGATCCGCGCCACGGTGTTTGAGATGGGGCCGCTGCTCGTTTCGCGCATGCTCAATCTCAACGATGTGCAGGAAGGCATTATCAATATCGCGTTTCGCTTCGCCGACGACGATCCCGAGATCAAGGCCACCGACGGCGAAGGCCTCGTCGATCTCAAGGACCTGCGCGAGTTGCTGAGCTACTTGTCGAAGAACGCGAAAGACATCAGCAGCCGCTACGGCAATGTCGCGACCAGCGCGGTCGGCGCGGTCGAGCGGCAGCTTCTGGTGCTGGAGAACCAGGGCGGAACGAATTTCTTCGGCGAGCCGGCGCTCGTGATCGACGATCTGATGACGATCGCTCCGAACGGCCGCGGCACCATCAATGTCCTGGCGGCGGACAAGTTGATGTCCAGCCCGCGGCTCTACGCGACCTTCCTGCTTTGGTTGCTCTCAGAGTTGTTCGAAAAGTTGCCGGAGGTCGGCGACCCGCCAAAGCCCAAGCTCGTCTTCTTTTTCGACGAGGCGCATCTTCTGTTTAATGAAGCGCCCAAGGAATTGCTCGACAAGGTCGAGCAGGTCGTGCGCTTGATCCGGTCCAAAGGCGTCGGGGTCTATTTTGTCACCCAAAATCCCGTCGACGTGCCGAATAATGTGTTAGTTCAATTGAGCAATCGCGTGCAGCACGCGTTGCGCGCATTTACGCCGAGCGACCAGAAAGCGGTGAAGGCGGCGGCCGAGACATTCCGGCCCAATCCCAAACTCAATACCGCGCAAGTCATCATGGAGCTCGCCAAGGGCGAGGCGTTGGTATCGTTTCTCGAAGGCGGCGGCACGCCGAGCATGGTCGACCGCGCGATGATCCGGCCGCCATCGGCGCGGATCGGGCCGATCACGCCGGATGAACGCAAGGCGGTGATGGCGAAAAGCCCGGTGAAGGGCAAATACGACACCGCCGTCGATCCGACTTCGGCATTCGAAATATTGCAGCGGCGGTTGGCTGGCGGCGGCACACTACAGCCAGTTCCGCCGCACGGCGGGGCGAGCGCGTCCAATGGTCCCGCATCGACCGGATCCGCTTCGCCGGCGGTGCCGGCCGAAGGCGGTATCGTTCACCGCATCGGCGAAAAATTCCGCGGCATATTCGGTATCGGCCGGCCGCCCGGCACGCCGCTTACCGC
>JBASAH010000540.1:0-2059 GCA_049650505.1 Xanthobacteraceae bacterium | reverse complement strand
CCGGCGCACCGTGCCGCCGCGGATGGTGATGGCCGTGATTTGCACCGTCGGTTTTACCATGGCTCTTACCATGGGGTTGGCCGTGCGGTTGTCCACGAGGTTGGCCGTTTGGTTGCGCATGCGGTCGTTCGCTGACGCGCTGCTGCGGCTGGCCGACGGGCTTTTCCATCAGCGCAATGGGTTGCCCGATTAGCTTCTCGATCGCGGCGACGGCTTTAGCATCGTTAGCGCCCGCCACGAGCGTGATCGCCGTGCCGCTGCGGCCGGCGCGGCCGGTGCGGCCGATCCGATGCACGTAATCGTCGGGATGGAACGGCACATCGAAATTGTAGATGTGACTGACGTCCAAGATATCGAGCCCGCGCGCCGCGACATCCGATGCGACGAGCAGCGTCACCTCGCCCTTGCGGAATTGTTCAAGCGCCGCCATGCGCGCTGGTTGATCCATGTCGCCGTGCAGTGCCTGAACGGAAAAGCCGTGGCGCAATAGCGAGCGGAACAGCGTGGCGACGTCGCGCTTGCGGTTGCAGAATATGATTGCGTTCTTCAGGCCGTCCGCGGAGCGGATCAGCCGGCGCAAGGTGTCGCGCTTCTCGTGCGGCTCGCGACCCGATTTAGCGATAAGCTGGGTGGTGCTGGCGACGGTGGTCGCCGGCCGAGAAACCTCAACGCGGACCGGATTGTGCAGGAACTGCTCGGTGATGCGACGAATTTCCGGCGGCATGGTCGCGGTGAAAAACAGCGTTTGCCGCGTGAACGGGACGAGCTTGCAGATGCGCTCGATGTCGGGAATGAAGCCCATATCGAGCATACGATCGGCTTCGTCGATCACCAAGAGTTCGACGCCGTTGAGCAGCAGCCGCCCGCGTTCGAAATGGTCGAGCAAGCGGCCGGGCGTCGCGATCAGAACATCGACGCCGCGGGTTAGCTTCACGTCCTGGTCGTCGAACGAAACGCCGCCGATCAAGAGCGCGACGTTGAGCTTGTGATTGGCGCCGTACTTGATGAAGCTTTCTTCGACCTGCGCGGCGAGCTCCCGCGTCGGCTCAAGAATAAGCGTGCGCGGCATCCGCGCGCGCGCCCGCCCGCCTTCCAGCATTGTCAGCATCGGCAGCGTGAACGCCGCCGTTTTCCCGGTGCCGGTCTGCGCGATGCCTAAAACATCGCGCCGCGCCAGCACGTGCGGGATTGCCTGTTCTTGGATGGGAGTGGGAGTTTTGTAACCAGCCGTGGCAACGGCGGAAACGACTTTTTCGGACAAGCCGAGATTGGAAAACGGCATAAACCCTCAATTAGGACCGCCGGCAGCACCCTTTCATTTGAAGCGGGAATACGCGCCAAGCGGTCGAATCTGCCTTTTTTGGCGTGCTCGCAACATAGGATCGATTGGCCGAAAGTCAACCTGAAAGCCCCTGCCGCAGTGCAGTAAGCCAAGAAGATTTCTTCACTTTTTCTGACCGCCCGGTAATCTGCCGCGTTCTTTGGACTGTTCTTGGCGCCGTTCTTGGGGCTCTTGTTGGCGCGCTGTTTTTGGTAGGAAACTTCCCATGGCAGAAGCGCTGCCAAGCGTGCTTGTTCCCGGACTGACCTGTTCGGCTAGGCTTTATGCCGAGCAGATCCCAGCTTTGTGGCGCTTCGGCCCGGTTATGGTCGCGGACCACACCCGCGACGACAGCATGGCAGCGATCGCGCGGCGCATTTTGACCGCGGCGCCGCCGCGTTTTGCCCTCGCCGGCCTTTCGATGGGCGGCTACATCGCCTTTGAAATCATGCGGCAAGCGCCGGAGCGTGTAGCGAAGCTCGCGCTCCTCGATACCGGCGCACGCGCCGAGACGCCGGAACAGACCGAGCGCCGCAAGGCCCCGATCGCGCTCGCCAAGAGCGGCCGCTATGGCGAAGTCGCCGACATCGCCTTTCCACTCTACGTGCACCGCAGCCGCCACAACGATACGGCGTTAAAGCAGCTCGTGCGCACGATGGCGCAGGAAACCGGCGTCGAAGCGTTCCTGCGCCAGCAGCAAGCGATCATGAGCCGGCCGGATTCGCGGCCCGGCCTTGC
>JBASAH010000539.1:0-1922 GCA_049650505.1 Xanthobacteraceae bacterium | reverse complement strand
GTCCAGTATTGGTATTTCTGCTTCGCCGGCGGATTGATCACGCCGGCAATATGGCCGGAGCCCGCCACGACGAATTTGACCGGGCCGCCGAAAAACTTTGAGCCGAACATCACCGATTTGGCCGGCGCGATGTGGTCTTCGCGGGTTGCGAGATTGTAAATCGGAACCTTGATCGCTTTGAGGTCGATCGGGCTATTGTCGATCGTTACCTTGCCTTTGGCGAGGTTGTTGTCGAGATAGCAATTGCGCAGATAGAACGAATGATTGGCGGCGGGCATCCGCGTGGCATCCGAATTCCAATACAACAGATCGAACGGGAACGGCGCCTTTCCCTTCAAGTAATTGTTGATCACGTATGGCCACAACAGATCGTTCGAACGTAACAGGTTGAAGACGGTCGCCATTGAATGGCTATCCAGATAGCCGCGCTCGGACATTCGCCGTTCCAGGGCCGTAATCTGCTCTTCGTCGACGAAGACTTTCAGATCGCCGGAAAAGGTGAAATCGACCTGCGAAGCAAATAACGTCGCCGAAACGATGCGCTCGTCATGCCGTGCGGCCATGGCGGCGAGGGTGACCGCAAGCAGCGTTCCGCCGACGCAATAACCGATCGCGTGGATCTTGTCTTCGCCGGTCGCCTGATGAATGGCGTCGAGCGCGGCGAACGGTCCTTGCCGCACGTAATCTTCGAACGTCTTTTGCGCGAGCCCTTCGTCGGGGTTAACCCATGAGATGCAAAAGACCGTAAGTCCCTGATCGATGCACCACTTGATGAAGGATTTTTCCGGCGTCAGGTCGAGCACATAATATTTGTTGATCCATGGCGGCACGATCAGCAGGGGGTGCTTAAGCACCTTTTCGGTGGAAGGGGCGTACTGAATGAGCTGCATCAGCTCGTTCTGGTAAATCACCTTGCCCGGCGTGATGGCGAGGTTACGCCCGACTTCGAACATCGAAGAGTCGGACTGGCGGATCTTCAAATGGCCGCCGCCGCGTTCGATGTCTTCCGCGAGCATATGCATGCCGCGCACAAGGTTGTCGGCATTCGATGTAAGGGTTTCGCGCAGCAGCTCCGGATTGGTCAGGACGAAGTTCGTCGGCGCCAGCGCATTGGTGATTTGCCGCACATAAAATTCCGCCTTCTGCCTGGTATGGGGATTCAGATCGGCAGCATCGGCTACCAGCTTGTCCGCCCATTGCGCGGTCAACAGATAGGCCTGCTTCAAAAAGTCGAAGAACTGGTTTTGCGTCCATTCCGGATCGCTGAAGCGCTTATCGCTAGGCGCTGGAGCGGCGACCGGTGGCGCCGGTTCGCCGGCGAGCCGTTTCACCGCGGAAGCCCATAAGTCGAGATAGGCTTTGCCGAGACTGGTCTGCAATTCCATGGTGCGCTGCGGGTCGGCGAGCCAATATTCGCCGACCTGGCTCAGCGTCTTGACGATTTCGGTGATCTCGTCGGCCAGCTCGTTGTCCTCGCGGCCAGCCTCGCGCGGCTTTAAATACGCGGCCAGCGCCCGGCCGCCTTCCTCGACGAGCCGCGCCAGATTGCGTGAAAACGCCTCGATATCGACCGTGCCCATCTGGGTCGGTATCTGGGTCGGCATCTGGGTCGGGATCGGCGACGGCACGACCTGCCGTTGTTCCGGCGCCTTGCCGGATGGCGGCTCGGTTACCGGCCGCTGCTGCGCCGTTTCTTGCGATGGAGCCCGCCGCACGCGCGTTTCCTCGGTGGCCGAACGATTCTGCGGCCCGCTAGTGTCCCGATTTCCGAAGTTCGCACGCTTTGTCGGCACGCTCTCATGCGAACTTCGGAATCAAAGGGACCCTAGCAAATATATAATTCTAGTGGGGTTTTTTGGATTTGAAGTTCCTATGAGAGCTTCCGACTGAACCGTAGGAACTTCAAATCCACCGCACTAGGC
>JBASAH010000538.1:0-3792 GCA_049650505.1 Xanthobacteraceae bacterium | reverse complement strand
GGGCAGCATTCGGTGCGCGGCCGCGACGGCATGACCGGCGCGCGCTGTGCCGGCGATATCGGCTTTGCTTCGTTGCGCGGCGGCACGGTGGTCGGCGAGCATTCCGTGATCTTTGCCGGTCCGGCGGAGCGGGTCGAACTCACGCACCGGGCCGAAGATCGCATGATCTTCGCCCGTGGCGCACTGCATGCCGCATTATGGGCACGTGGCAAGAAGCCGGGACTTTATTCGATGGCCGACGTTCTCGGTCTGCGCGACGTTTGACGGTGGGCGCGGCTAAAGCATGATCCCGAAAAGTGGATACCGGTTTTCGGAAAAGATTATGCTCAAACAATAGCGCAATGCGGAAGGAGCTTTAGGAATGGGTGAGCGAATTCTCGTGCTCGTGCGCCACGGCGAGAGCGAGTGGAACCTGAAAAACCTGTTCACCGGCTGGCGCGACGTCGACCTCACCGAAAACGGCATCAAAGAAGCGCGCGCCGCCGGTCGCAAGCTCAAAGCGCAAGGCATCCGTTTCGATGTCAGCTTCACTTCGGCGCTCATTCGCGCGCAGCGCTCGCTCGATCTTGTGCTTGAGGAGATGGGGCAGATCGGCATCCCGATGTTCAAGGACCAGGCGCTTAACGAGCGCGACTATGGCGATCTGTCCGGCTTGAACAAAGAGGATGCGCGCAAGAAGTGGGGCGCCGAGAAGGTGCTGCTGTGGCGGCGGTCCTATGACGTCGCGCCGCCCGGCGGCGAAAGTCTCAAGGACACCGCGG
This sequence comes from Xanthobacteraceae bacterium, assembly GCA_049650505.1. Lineage (GTDB taxonomy): Bacteria > Pseudomonadota > Alphaproteobacteria > Rhizobiales > Xanthobacteraceae > BOG-931. The sequence goes on along the minus strand of JBASAH010000538.1, from coordinate 3,031 downwards.
CGCGCGTCTTGCCCTATTACATTCAGGAAATTCTGCCGTGCGTGCTTAAGGGCGACAACGTGCTCATCTCTGCGCATGGCAATTCGCTGCGCGCGCTGGTGATGGTGCTGGAAAAGCTGTCGCCGCAACAAATCGTCAAGCGCGAGCTCGCGACCGGCGTGCCGCTGATCTACCGCCTCAACGCCGATTCCACTGTCGCCAACAAGCAGGATCTCGCGGCCTAATCCAGCTCCAGTGCCACGCTAAGCCGCGAGCGTCACTTGACCGGCCTCCCAGCCAAGCATGGCGCGCTTGCGGGTGAGGCCCCAGTGATAGCCGGTAAGCTCGCCCGCCTTGCCGATCACGCGATGGCACGGCACGACGAAGGCAAGCGGGTTTCTGCCGACCGCCGCGCCGACCGCGCGCGCGGCGGCGGGGGTCGAAACCTTTCCGGCGAGGCCTGAATAGGTGGTGAGCCGTCCCATCGGGACTCGCAGAAGCGCTTCCCAGACCCGCACTTCCCAATCGGTGCCGATCAGCACGACCCGAAGCGGCTGCTCTTGGCGCCATTGCCGCGAGTCGAATACGCGCTGGGCGATGGGCGCCGTGCGCGCGGTATTCTCGACGTAATCCGCCTTCGGCCAACGCCGTTTCATATCGGCAAGCGTGGCTTGTTCCTCGCCGGCATCGGCAAAGGCGAGCCCGGCAAGCCCGCGGTCGGTCGCCATGATCAGCGCTTTGCCGAACGGCGAGGGATGAAAGCCGAAATGCACGGTCAGGCCTTCGCCGCCGGATTTCCATTCACCGGGCGACATGGCTTCGTGAGTGACGAACAGATCGTGCAGGCGGCCGGGGCCGGAAAGACCGACCTCATAGCTCGCATCAAGCACGCTCGCCGAATCGCGCAGGAGCTGCCGCGCGCCGTCGAGCGTCAGCGCCTGAAGAAAGGCTTTGGGTGTCAGCCCGGCCCAGCGCCGGAACAAGTGGTGCAGTTCGGTCGGTGTGACGCCAGCGGCCTCGGCAATGGCCTCGATTTCCGGCTGATCACGCCAATGATCGCGAATATGTCCGATGGCGCGCCGGACCACTTCGTAATCGGCGGCGGCGTCGGACAGCGAAGTCGAGTCGAAAATGCGATCGGGCGACAACATGGCGGCCTCCATCATTTGCTCCCGATCTAAGGCGCCAAATTGCGCCAAACCACCCGATTCCTGCCCGTTTTTACTATCGCCGCAACCCAAATAAGGGGCTGCGGAGAGGCCCCTGGATCAGGGGCCCTGGATCGTCGTCCTCGTCGGTCCGCGCTTGGCCTCACCGAGCGCGCTGGTGAGGGCGTGCGCGAAGCTTGCTTTTTCTGCCGGGCTCAAAAAGCCGGCGATTGTCAGCCGCCGGCCACGCGAGACGAGGAGAAGTCGCTCGATGCCGAATTCCGCATGGACGATGCGCTCGAGCCGCACCCAGACCGGGTTCAGCGTCCATTGCCGCACGCCGCCGCGGTGACTGACCTTGCGCACCGTCAGTTCGGAGCTGGTGACGGTGACCTCTTCGTAAGCGCGCGCGCTGCGATAATTGGCGCGGAACGCGAAATAGACGAGCAGCACGTCGAGCCCGAAAAAACCGAATACCGGCCAAGCGCCGAGCGAGACAAAGATCACGCCGGCGATGAAGCTTAAGCCTCCCAGGCACAGCATGAAAATAAGGAAGCCCCTTGGGCCGAGTGAACGGTGCGGCGTGATGATCGCCGAAAAGATTTCCGGGTCGAGGCGATCGCGTTCGCTGTGGTTATTGTCGCAATTATTGTCGTAATTCATGGTGCCTATTATACGAAAATCCCGATACCCAAGAAAATGCCCGAGAAAATGCCCAAGAAAATAAGGCTCCCGAACTCGCCGGCGCGCAAAACCGTCCAGCAACGGCTTGCGGCGGCGCGCAAGGGCAGGGCGGCGCGCCTTAAGGGCGTCAAGGCGCGCGTTGCCGGCGATCGCCAAGCAGCCCAGCGCGACAAAGACCGCGAACTGCCGCAATGGACAACCGCGGAGATCGCTGAGGCGTTCCGGCGCTTTGCCGCCGCCAATCCGACACCGCGCGGCGAATTGGCTCACATCAATCCGTTCACGCTTTTGGTTGCGGTGGTGCTTTCGGCCCAGGCGACCGATGCGGGGGTGAATAGAGCGACACCGGCTTTATTCAAGCTCGCCGACACGCCGGAAAAAATGATCAAGCTCGGCGAAGCGCACCTGCGCGATCTGATCAAGACCATCGGCCTTTACCGCACCAAGGCGAAGAATGTGATCGCGCTGTCGAAAAAGCTGATCGAGGAGCATGGCGGCAAAGTTCCGCACGATCGCGAGGCGTTGGAAGCGCTGCCGGGGGTCGGCCGCAAGACCGCGAATGTGGTGCTCAATATTGCATTTGGCGAACCGACCATCGCGGTCGACACGCATATCTTTCGCGTCGGCAATCGCACCGGCCTTGCCGTTGGCAAAACGCCGCTCGAAGTGGAGATGAAGTTGATGGCCGCGGTGCCGGAGCAATACCGGTTGCATGCCCATCACTGGCTGATCCTGCACGGCCGCTATGTCTGCGTGGCGCGCCGGCCGCTATGCGAAAAATGCCTGATCGCCGATTTGTGCAAATGGCCGGGCAAGATAATCACTGCGCCGGTTCAGATCGGGAAAGCGAACAAATAAACGTTTTTTTGCGTTCGGCCGCACGGCAATCCACACAGTTATCCCCAAACGCGAGATGCAGTCGCCGATGTGCGGTTTAACTTGAGACTCCGAAACGATGAGCTATCCTCGCTCCCAGATCGGTCGCGTTTGGTTCTGCCGAATGTGACGATCACCAAGGTCAGATTGGCCTGGGTGTGGCTGCCGCTACCAGCGTCGCATCAAGTGGCTGATTTGGATCATGGTTTCCCTGCTGCGGGTAGCAGCGCAAGGAACGTGACGGGCGGGCGCAAGCTCGCCCGTCATGATTCTTGGGCATTCTTGGGCGCAGTATTCTTGGGCGCAGTATTCTTGGGCGCTTTTTTCGCTCTAAGCCTTGATTG